>NZ_JALVIW010000001.1:0-2182 GCF_027028515.1 Desulfurobacterium sp.
AGGCAGTCTTTTGCTAAATACCTGAACAAATTAGGATACAAGTATATTCCCGATACCGCTTTTTACTCCCTTGATTCCCTCATTGACTACTTTCAGAGCGTTATTCCTAAGGAAAAAGCACTTGCCGACCTGTGGAACGTATATGACAGCAAGGACACAGAAAAGCTGACAAGGTATTTCCTGTCCCTTACCGGGGAGTATGTCAAGCTACCTCTCATACTCTTTGGAATAGAACACTACGTTACCGGAGAGCTAAAGGATTGGGATAAGAAATCCGCAGAAACAGTAAAAGAGCTGTTTGTTAGAAGAATAAAAGAGGACAGGCAGGATTTCCTTTACAGAAACGTTATGTTTAACATAGGAAACTACCCGGCAGTAACCAAGAAGATTGCGGAAAACAAGCTTTTGAGCAGGTTTTTTAACAACTTTGAACACTACACAGATTTCCTGCCTACAAGCGAGAAGATTATACTGCTTGAAACTTTTATAGAATCCTTTAAAAGCGAATACGTAAACCAGAAAGCAAGAGAACTTTTAATTCCTTACCTGACAGAAAAAGAAAAAGAGTATTACAGAATTGATACCGTTTTTAGCCTTTTAAACGCTGTCAGGTATAGGAAGGGAGAAAACGTTCTCAGAGTAGAAGAAGGGATACTGGTTCCTCATTCAAGTTCTGCAGGAGGGAACAACTACATGAAAGCCCACAAGATAGCCGTTAACAAGAGGCGGTTTAACTCTCTCAAGCAGGATGAGTCCGCCTTAAGCAAGAAGAGAATAATAATACTGTAATCGTAAATTAGTGGCGAGTTAATTACAGTATAGTTAAAATTCTCTGCACTTTAACCAAAAACAATTGTCCTGACGGTAAAATTAATATAACTGCGATGGAGAAGCAATGGAAATGTGGTTTGCCGGTATCATAGGGGCGACCTGTCTGTTTGGAATGGCACTGTGCTTTTATCCGCTGCAGAAGGTAGAGGCCGAAAGGAAAAAAGGAATTACAGTTTTAAAAAACATTTCAAGAATGGACAGGACAGACTACTACTATCTTGAAAAAGCAGTTGAGGATGTTTTTCTGAAAAACCCCTCTGTTTCAAGCCTGAAGGTATGGCGGTTCTGCGATTGGAGTATAGTTAACACGGACGGGAAAATAAAAGATAGAGAAAGCATAAAAAGGTTAAAGTGGACATGCGTAAAGCTGTTTTCAAAGTAGATTTCTAATTTTTCTTTTGTTTTTTGCAGGTTCTATCCCGTCAGCCAGACTTTTCTCCTTGACAATTTTTTTAAGTTCCTTCTCATATCCCCTTACAAGGGGGTAAAATTCAGGTCGCTTCTTGCTGAGCAGGTATGCTCCTACGAGAATAGAAGGGGACTTTCTTACTGCGTCAGGAGTTTCCATCAGTATTTCCTTTACTTTTTCAATTTCTCTTTCCCCTATTTTATCTACCCTTACAGCCCTCAGCATCCTTAAATCGGGATAGTTCCTGGAAGATTCAAGAGAAACATGAAACATATCCGGCGAATCAACGGCATCGGAAAGGAACGTTGTAGTTTTTTCCCAATCGTTAAACGAGTGATGAAAGACAAAAACTCCTTCGTTTAAGAACCTTATGGGGTCGCCGTAGTATAGAACCGACAGGTATCCGTGGTGAGTATCTTTCACTTTTCCTTCAATCATGTGCAGAACGTCCGTCCAGAAGAGAGATGTTGTGTAGTTTAAGACCATTTGAGAAGAATACCCCGCCTCTCCCCTTAATACAGACATGAATGTATTGTAGTCAAAAGTCTTTACAGCCTCTTTTACCTGCTCGTCCGGCAGGAGAGAGAGTGCCACAGCGGACAGAAGCGTATTCGTGTTGGTCTTTCTTCCAAACGCTTTAATGTTAAACTTTGCTCCACTGTTTAAAAGGTCTGCAACCTTGCCCCTGACTCCGTTAACGTCTATTTCAAGGTCATAGGGTTTTTCTTTTATCCTGTAAATGACCTTTCTGGACAGGTTGTGCCACTGGTCTACATACCTGCTTCCGTAGAGCCTTACCACGTCCCACTCAATATCTTTAAAGAGCATTGCAGTTAGCAGTATTTCTCCAACCTCGTTAAGCTCCTCTCTCACTGTTGTCTCCTTTTACCGGTTTGGTTAAAAGATACCACAATTCTGGTTTGCTTTCTTTTCCTTTTTAGA
>NZ_JALVIW010000002.1:0-2178 GCF_027028515.1 Desulfurobacterium sp.
AGTGTTCCCGCTCTTATATTGAACCCAATTTGTCCTTTTACACTTTCTCAGCGTCCCATTGTGATATCTGATGATTCTATTATTAATGTGAAACTCATAACGGAAAATGAAGATGTATTTGTAACACTGGATGGTCAAGTGGGGTTTGCTCTTAGGGTGAGAGATGTAGTTCAGGTGAAAAAGGCGAAAAACAAAATAAAGCTTATTAAAAATCCTTACAGAAATTTCTTTGAAGTACTTCGTACTAAGCTCAGATGGGGTGCCTAAATAAATTCTAATATATGCTTTAAATCTTCTGGTTTTTTAAGTAAAAAGGCGTTGACACCTGCTTTCTGTGCACCGAAAAAGTCTTCTTTTTCTCTATCTCCTACGTGTATCATTTCCTCCGGTTTAACTTTAAAATAGGAAGCTGCATGGATGAATATTTCTTTCTCAGGTTTAAATACTCCCACTTCGTCTGAGTAAAATTGCTTGTCTATGTAATTAGCAAACCCTGTTTCTTCTATAAATATTCTGGTGTAGTTGGAAGACCAGAACTGAACGTTTCCGATGGTGCATACAAAAAGTTCCTTTTCTTTAACAGTCTTTAATACTTCAATAGCTACAGGATAACCTATGTGTTTTCTTACTTTTAAAGTGGCTTTTACCACCGCTCTTTTTATAAACTCCACGTCAAGTCCGAGTGTGTCTGCAAAAAGCTTTTGACAGATATTTACGGCCTCTTTAGCTGGCAGTTTCCCTTGCAATCTCAGTTCTCTTGACTCTTTGCGCGCTTTTTTAAAAGCGTTATCGATAAATGTTTTTTCCAAAGAAGAAAGGTAAGATAACTCTTCCACAATTGCTTCAAGCATCAGGTTTAGATCAAGTAAAGTACCCCATATATCAAATGATACGAGCTTTATCATGTAACCCAGTTTAGCACAATAATCAGATATTTTCTATAAACTTCTTGACAATCTTAATTGCAGTTTTATAGTGCAATCAAAGTTCTTCGAGAAAAGGGAGGGTAGCTTCATGGCGCTTGTGGTTCAAAAATATGGCGGTACTTCAGTGGGGGATATAGAAAGAATAAAACGTGTAGCTAAAAGAGTGGCCAAAACAAAGGATCAGGGAAACGATGTAGTGGTTGTTGTTTCCGCCATGGCAGGTGAAACGGACAGACTCATCGACCTTGCGAAACAACTTGCTGAAATACCAGATGAGAGGGAGATGGATCTTCTTCTTTCTTCTGGAGAAAGAGTTTCCGCGGCTCTTCTTGCTATAGCTTTGAAAGCAATGGGTTATAAAGCAAGGTCATTTACAGGCAGACAGGCTGGTTTTATTACTGATGAAGCCCATACCAAAGCGAGGATTAAGAGAATTGAAGCCAAAAATATTCTTGAGGCTCTGGAGAGAGGAGAAATTGCTGTTGTAGCTGGTTTTCAAGGTGTGGCAGAACTTTCTCATGATGTTACCACTCTTGGAAGAGGTGGTTCTGATACTACCGCTGTAGCACTGGCTGCTGCTCTAAAAGCGGATGTATGTGAAATTTATACTGATGTTACGGGAGTGTTTACAGCTGATCCACGAATTGTCCCCAATGCCAGAAAGATTGACAGGATATGTTTTGAAGAGATGTTGGAAATGGCATCAGCTGGTGCGAAGGTGTTGCAAGTTAGATCCGTTGAGATAGGAATGAAATATGGAATTCCTATACATGTAAGGTCTACTTTTAGTGAAGAGGAGGGAACTATGGTGGTACCTTTCACGAAAGATATGGAAGAGGTTGTAGTTTCAGCAGTAACGCATGACAAGAATCAAGCAAGAATCACCATAGTAGATGTTCCTGACAGACCAGGGATAGCAGTGGCGATTTTTAATCCTATTGCTGAAGCCAACATTAATGTTGATATGATAGTTCAGAATGTTTCTCATGAGGGTCTCACTGACCTTTCGTTTACTGTGGCGAGGACAGATTTGCCTAAGGCGGCTCAGGTTATAGAAAAAGTGGTAAAAGAGATAGGAGCTAAAGGCTATACCACTGAGGATAGAATTGCCAAGGTCTCCATTGTGGGAGTGGGTATGCGTTCTCATCCAGGTGTAGCTGCTAAAATGTTTGAAACTCTTGCCAAGGAAGGGATTAACATTCTTATGATCAGCACCTCTGAAATAAAGGTTTCATGTGTGATTGATGATAAA
>NZ_JALVIW010000003.1:0-46606 GCF_027028515.1 Desulfurobacterium sp.
CTATGAATGAAGAAATGCCGTCAAGCCTTTTCATCTCATTCCTCCTGCAATTACCTGTCCAAGAGATATACCGCCATCGTTTGTTGGAACTATCTGGTGAGTATAGACGGTAAAGCCGTTTTCTTTTAAGAGAGGAAGAACAGTTTCAACTAAAAGGCCGTTCTGGAACACACCGCCGGAGAGGGCGACCCTGGAGATGCCTGTTCTCTTGAGTATTCTGGCAATTTCTAAAATCATCTCTGCCACGGCGTTGTGGAACTTTTTAGCAATAATGGGGATAGGTACGCCCCTTTCTGTATCCCTGATAACACCTTTTACGACTGGTATCCAGTTAATTGTTTCTCCTTCAATGGAAAATTTGTAGCTTTCCTCTGTGTCCGACTTTAGTGCTTCCTGTTCAAGGAGTATTGCAGCCTGTGCGTGGTATGAAACCCGTTTTTTTATTCCAGTTAGCGCTGCTATGCCATCAAACAGTCTTCCCATGCTGGATGTAAGTGGTGAATTGATAGCTTTTTCAACCATTTTTACGATGAAAGCAGCCGATTTTTCATCTGTTAAATGTTCAGGTGGTTTTATGTCTGCTTCAGTGCAGAGTGAAATGGCTACTCTATAAGGTTCTTTTACCGCTTTTTCACCGCCCGGAAGTCTGAACTGTTTGAGGTGAAACTTCCTTTCGTATTCGAAAAAGTTCAGGAGAAACACTTCACATCCCCAGATCGTTCCGTCATCTCCGTAGCCTGTTCCATCGAAAGAGAAGCCTATTACCTTCTCTTTCGGGTCGGCTTCGTTTTCGGCAAGGCACGATAAAAGATGGGTAAAGTGATGTTGAACCTTTAGCAGTTTTTCTTTAAACTTCCTCTCGCCGAACTTTGTTGAGTAGTAAAGGGGATGTTTGTCACATACAACGATTTCAGGTTTTACATTGAATAAAGATAGAAAATCATTGATTGTTTCTTCGTAAAATTCAACGGAAAGAGGCGTTTCTAAGTCTCCTATATGCTGTGATATGAAGACTTTGTCATCGATACCTAAAGCTATTGTGTTTTTCATAAAAGGTCCAAGTGCCAGTACTGGGTTTTTGAGTTTAAAGGGAAGTTTTACCGGTAAAGGTGCAAATCCCCTTGAGCGGCGCAGTGGTGATGGTTTTTCCGCAATGATTCTAATAACGGAATCATCACAGCGTCTTTTTATAGGACGGTTGTGGAGGAGCAGATAGTCCGCTATTTCAGTGAGTCTTTCAAGGACTTCGTCGTTATCTTTCACTATTGGATCATCTGTAACGTTGGCACTTGTTGCAACGATAGGTTTGCCAAAGTCTTTCAGAATTAAATGGTGGAGCGGTGTGTACGGAAGAAAAGCACCTACCGTGCTGTTTGATGGTGCAACAGAAGGTGCAAGCGAGTAGTGTTGGCTCTTTTTAAGAACGACTATTGGTCTTTCAATGGAGAGCAGTGCCCGCTCTTCTAACGGTGAGACGACAGCTTCTTTCTTTATTGAATCAATGTCGGGAAACATTACCGCAAAAGGCTTCTCTTCACGGTTTTTTCTCTTTCTCAGCTCCCTTACGGTTTCTTCTTTTGACGCGTCACATATAAGATGAAAACCACCAAGTCCTTTTACGGCTAAGATTTTTCCAGCTTCTATCAGTTTTGCCGTTAATTCTATGGCTTCATCCTTTTCCGCTATCGTGTTTCCCTGTTTATCTGTTAGCCATACATGAGGGCCACAGACAGGGCAGGCGTTTGGTTGTGCGTGAAATCGTCTGTTTGAGGGGTCATTGTATTCCCTTTCACATTCTGGACACATTTTAAAGATTTTCATTGTAGTGTTTTTTCTGTCGTATGGTAATTTTTCAATGATGGTGTATCGGGGACCGCAGTTTGTGCAGTTTATAAATGGATACCGGTACCGCCTGTCCTGCGGATTTTCCATCTCTTTTATACACTCTTCACACGTTGCGAGGTCGGGAAGAATAAGAACTTCAACTTTTCCACCTTCGGTGCTTTTCTTTATTTCAAAGCTTTCGTATCCGGCATCTTCTAAGAATTTGTACTCAAGACTGTAAATTTTTGAAATAGGAGGTTTTTCCTTTTCTATCCTCAGTAGAAACTCTTTAACATCTTTTTCGTTGCCTTCCACTTCTATGATGACGCCTGATGTGTCGTTGAGTACGTATCCATTCAGGTTCAATGATGTGGCAAGTCTATAGATAAACGGACGAAAACCGACTCCTTGAACGGTTCCCGTTACAAAGATTTTAGCTCTCATCTGGCTCCTTTTAACTTTTGAGTGTCAAATATTTTACCATTACAGGAAGGGGTAGCTTTCGTAGTAAATTTTTATCAGGTAGAGACCTTCCGGCGGTGCTAAGAATGGAGCTACCTGCCGGTTTTTCGCTCTGAACATATCAGGTATTTCATCTGGAGCTAACTTTCCTGTTGCCGCTTCAACGGCGGTGGCAACTATTACCCTTATCATATGCCGGAGAAATGAGCGTCCTGTAATTCTTATCTCTATTGTGTGTTCATTCCGGGAAACAACTATTTCGTCTATCGTTCTTACTGGATTTTTATCTTCGTCTTTTGAAAGTTTCGAAAATGTTGTGAAGTCGTGTGTTCCTTTGAAAAAGGATAGGCTGTTTTTCAGGATTCTTACATCTAATTTCTGTGGTATGAACCAGGAACGTTTGCATTCAAAAGGTGACGCTACTGGCCTGTTAAATATTCTGTAAAGATACGTTTTTCCTTTTGCATCTTTTCTTGGATCAAAGTTTTCCGGTACTTCCTCTGCTGAAATTACTTTGATATCTGGCGGCAAAAGTCCGTTAAGTGCTCTCTGAATTTTGAAAAGCGGAATCTCTTTTACTGTTTTGAAAGTCGCAACCTGTCCAAGTGCGTGGACGCCGGCGTCTGTTCTGCTTGCCCCTTTAAGGTTGACATCGTGGTGCAGTATTTTTTCAAGAGCTTCTTTTATTGTTCCCTGAATGGTTTTTCCGTGCTTTTGAATCTGCCATCCCATGTAATTTGTTCCGTCGTATTCTATGGTCAGTTTAATGTTTCTCACACTTTCACCTGCACACATAGAATTTGATATCAAATTATAGGGAATGTATTTGTTTTTCAAGTTTCTCAGCAAGTTGGCAGATTTTTAGAGATTTTAAACTTTTTGCATATATCACCTTTTTAGGTATATAATAGTTTCTTGCGCGTTGGCCAGGTTGTTACAGAAAAAAAAGTGAATAAGGGGTTAGGAGGCGTGAGGTGTTCCATTTAGGGGCGATAAGGAAACGGTTTACTATTTCCTATCAGGAGAACTTTCAAGATTTATTCATTCCAGGGGTTATAGGTCTAATAACGGGTCTTTTTATAGTTGTGTTTGTCAGAGCCATAGAGTTTTCGACGAAGATTTTCCTTGGAAACATTGTTGGTTACATTCCACCTCTCCCTGCAGGTGAAGGTGGAAGTACTGTTTATCATTTTGTAATGGCAAGGCCCTACCTGCTGCCTCTGTCAGTTGCGATAGGTGGTTTAATTGTGGGTGTTATTACCTATCTCGTTCCTGAGGCAAGAGGTGAAGGTACGGAAATGGCTATCAAAGCCTTTCACTTTCGCCTTCCCTTAGGACTTAAATCGGCTGTTTTTAAGCTTATCACTTCTGCTATTACAATTGGTTCCGGTGGCGTATCAGGAACTGAAGGTCCAAGTGCTTTAATTGGTGGCAGCGTTGGTTCTTTTGTCGGGAAACTTTTCAAACTTGATGACCACACAAAAAATATAGCTCTTGCGGTTGGTCTCGGGGCAGGTATTGCAGGTGTTTTTAAGGCACCCCTTGCCGGTGCTCTTATTTCAGGTGAGCTTTTTTACAGGAGAGATTTTGAAGTAGAAGCTCTCATTCCGGGTTTTATAGCTTCTGTTACCTCTTACATTATAGTTGGCGTTTTTACCGGTTTCGAACATATGTTTAAAGTACCGGTCCATCCCTTTAAAGGTCTTTCCGTTCCTCTCTTTGTTACCTATTTTGTTATGGGTGTTCTTGCTGCTCTTGTTGCAAGGCTTTTGGTCTATACGTTTTTTTCAGTTCATCACTTTTTCGTAAACCTTGAGCTTCATCCGGCTTTAAAACCGGCCATCGGAGGTTTTTTTACGGGTATTCTTGGAATGCTTAACCCTCTTGCCATTGGTAGTGCTTATGGATGGATTCAGCTTATAATGCTGGGAAAGACACATTATTTAACCCCGCTTCACATATTTACCGGTGTTATTATGGTTATTGTTGGATTATCATTGACTCTCGGTTCCGGTGGTTCCGGTGGTATTTTTGGTCCGTGTATTGTTATAGGTGGATTAACCGGAGCATCTTTTTACCATGTAGCTAAATTTTTGAGTGTTTTACCTCAATCTCATATAGATATAGCTTCTTTCATGATTGTGGGTATGATAGCCACTCTTGCCGCTGCAGCCAATATCCCTCTATCAACGCTTATACTTGTTGTTGAAATAACTGGTGGTTATGATCTTTTAGTTCCTTCTCTCATAGCGGTATCTGTTGCTTACCTGCTTACTACTGACATTACAATGTTTCCTGCTCAGGTTAAAAGCAGGATTGATTCACCGGCGCATATGGATGAACTTAAAGGTGCGTTGCTCAGGACTTACAGGGTTGCCGACATTATGACTAAGAATGTGGTAACGATATCTCCCACTGATCCTGTTTTAAAGGCTGAGAGGTTGATGGCAGAATATACAATTTCAGGGATTCCTGTTGTTGTTAACGGAAAGGTTATAGGAATGGTTACCGGTAGGGATATAATGAAAGTTCCGATTTCTGACAGAGCCAAGGTAACTGTTGAACACGTTATGAGCAGGAATCCTGTCTGTGTTCTTCCCGATATGTCAATTCTTGAAGTTCTCAATATATTTATCAGCAACGGTATAGGGAGAGCTCCCGTTGTTGATAATTATAAAAACAAAAACCTTATTGGCATGATTACACGGGTTGATATTGCTAACTTCCTTGCCGAACAGGAGAGAAAGAAATTAGCGGAAGGGCATGATACGACGTTTGAATGAGACTGTTATTTCAAGAATAGCGGCGGGACAGATAGCTGTCTCGCCGGCGTCTGTTGTTAAAGAGATTGTTGAAAACAGCCTTGACGCTAATGCTTCTGCTATAAGCGTTTTCATAAATTCACCCTTTAATTTCAAAGTTGTTGATGACGGTGAGGGTATTCCTTTTAAAGAGCTTCCTGTTGCTGTTGAAAGGTTTTCTACAAGTAAGATAAAGAGCGTTGAGGATTTATTGAGGTTAAAAACTTATGGATTTAGAGGTGAGGCGCTCCACGCTATATCTCTCTTTTCACGTTTGACGATAAAGAGCCGTTATCATTCAGAAGATGTTGGTGGTGTTATAGTTTTAAAGGGTGGGGTTGTTGAAAGATATGAGCCGATGCCTTTTTCCGGTGGAACGACTGTTGTTGTTGAAGACCTTTACTTTAACGTTCCCGTGAGGAAAAAGAGCGTTTCAAGGAATGAGAAGCAAAAGATAAGAAGCGCGGTTGAAGATTTGGCCCTTGCCAATGAGAATGTCTCTTTCAGGATAGATAATTCCATTTATCCAGCCTCTTCTAAGGCGGAGAGAGTTTTTCGCATTACCGGCAAGCAGTTTGAATTTAAAGAGGGGAAATTTTTTAAGCTCTTTTTAAAAAGCAGGTTTGAAAGCGGTTCTGGAAGGGTGAGGAAAGTTTTTGTAAATGGACGTCCGGTTGTTTCAAAGGATATTTCAGAGTTTATGAAGAAACATCACGTGGAAGAGTATATTCTTTTTATTGAGCTTTCACCTTCAGAGGTTGACTTTAACGTTTCTCCGTTGAAAGACAGGGTAGTTTTTAAGAACGTTGATACGTTGTTTAGCGGTTTGGAGAGGATGCTCGAAAGGTCGTTTTACTTTCTTCCGCAGTTTAAAACTGTTGAAGGCATTAAAGAGGAGAAACACATTGAGTATGGAACTTTAAAGTTAATTGGCAGTGACGGTACTGTTGCTATATGTGATGATGACAATTATTACTATTTCTTTGATATTCACCTTTTGCACGAAAGGGTTAATTACGAAAAGATACTTGAAAAACTAAAAGAGAAGTTTTTTGAAGAAAAAGAGCTTTTTCCGGTTGTTGCATTTACTGAACCTCTGGTTGCTGATAAACTTAGAAAATTGGGAATAACTGTTAAAAGAGATGGTAAAAAGTACGTTGTTCCTTCTATTCCTGTGATTCTTTCGCGGGAAGATGTTGAAGCTGTTATAAAAGGTGAGGATCCTGAAAGTGTTGCGTCTGCTGCATGTAAAAATGCTGTTAAGTCGGGTGTTGAGTTTGTTTCCAGGATGGAACTTGAAAAGCTGATTTCTCTCTATCTTGAATGTAAGGAAAAACGGGTTTGTCCCCACGGAAGACCTATATTTTATAGAATTAAAAAGAGAGAAATTTTGAGAAAGCTGGGAAGATTGTGAGAGGTAAAAGGTGGTGAATACGGTAAAAACTGTTTTCTTCTTGGCACTTCTTTCTGCCATACTTCTTGTTTTCGGGAAGCTGGTCGGTGGCACTACCGGTATGATTTTTGCTTTCTTTATTGCCATGGGAATGAATTTTGCCAGCTGGTTCTTCTCCGACAGAATTGTCCTTTCAATGTACGGTGCAAGGGAAGTTTCACCTGAGGAAGCCCCAGAGCTTCACGAAATTGTTGAGAAGCTTGCAAAGAATGCCGGAATTCCCAAGCCAAAGGTTGCTATCGTTCCTATGGATGTTCCAAACGCTTTCGCAACCGGTAGAGATCCGGAACACGGCGTTGTTTGTGTAACTACGAAGCTTCTTGAAATTTTGGATAGGGATGAAGTAGAGGGTGTTCTTTCCCATGAGATTGCCCACATCAGAAACAGGGACACTCTAATTTCAGCTGTTGCTGCAACGATGGCGAGTGCTATTGTCATGATTGCTGATATGGCAAGGTGGTCTCTCTTTTTTGGGTTTGGCAGAGATGACGAAAGGGACGGTATAGCGGAGACTATAGGTCTTATTCTAATGATTATTGTTGCACCGGTAGCTGCAACTCTTATAAGAATGGCTATATCAAGGTCAAGAGAGTTTATTGCGGATGAAACGGGGGCAAAAATTTCAGGAAAACCTGAAGCTCTTGCCAGTGCTTTGAAGAAGCTTGAACTTTATGCAAAAGGTCTTCCGCCGGAAGTTGTAGAGGCAGAGGTAAAACCTGCAACATCCCACATGTTTATTGTAAATCCGTTTAAAGGTGATGGGTTGGCTGTTCTCTTTTCAACACATCCACCGACAGAAGAGAGAATAAGAAGGCTTCTGGAGATTGCTAAAAAGTTGTTTGGCAGAGTGAGAGATTTTTTTGATCTGTAATCGGAGATTTTTATGAAGTTTGATAGAACTTTCTTTCAGCTTGTCTGGCAATACCTTAAGGGTTGTGCAAAGGTAAATCTAAAACTTCGTTTTGATCTTCTTTCCATTTCTCACTTTTTAGGAAGGTGGATACCTTATGCTTTCACTGTCGGCATAATAACAGGTTCTATAGCTGCCTTTATGGATGTTTTAATTACAGAGATAAATCGGTTGATATCCATACATGACGTTCTTTTCTTTCTGTATCCTATAGCTACGGCACTTGTAGTTGGTTATACGCTTGTAATTGATCCTGTCGTTGGCGGTCCCGGGATAGGGTATGCCATAGTTCATTTAAAAACAAAGTACTTTTTGCCTGCTAAACTTGTCTTTTTAAAGTTTGTATCTTCAACTCTGGTTCTTTCCGGCGGTTTTATAGCCGGTAGAGAAGGCCCTTCATTTTTCATCGGTGTTGCCATTGGAGAGTGGCTTGGAAAGGCTTACGGTTTTAGCAAAAGATTTAAAAATCTTTTAGGACTTATAGGAGGTGGTGCGTTTACCGGGGCACTTTTGAAAGCACCTCTTGGAAGTTCAATCTTTGCCATGGAACTTGAAAATATGTACGATTTTGACTATTCGCCTTTTGTTCCGATGATTATTGCAGCCATTACCAGTTATTTGACCTTTACTTTTTTTAGAGGTGAGAGTGCATTTATAGCTCTTACTCGGGAACCTATCTGGACGCTTGACAGCATACCCTACCTTGTAATTATGGGGCTTACGATTTCTTTTATTATCTACCTTTACACGTTTATGTTTCACACAGGTTCCTGCGTTTCTAAATTTTTTGAGCCGTTTAAAAGGCCTGTAATTGGGACGGCAGTTTCTCTTCCGATACTTATTGCTCTTTACTTTGCTACTAACGATACGGAGATTTTAGCTGCACCGGCACACATGAATATTGTTTCAAAATTGGCACAAGTGCCGTTTCCTGTTTGGATTGACATTATAATAGTTATTGGAGTAATCCTTGTGACGAGCCTGACCCTCGGTTTTGGAATTCCCGGGGGGCTTGTCCTTCCTAACCTTTTGATAGGTGCCGCTGTTGGTAATATGTTTGGACATCTTTTTCCTGATCAGATAGTTATGTTTTCTCTTGCTGGAATGGGTGCAGCGCTCGCTGCAGGTGCAAAAACGCCCCTTGCCGCCATCGTTATGATTACCGAGATGAGCCATGCTGATGTTGTTATTCCTATGACGGCAGCAGTTATTACCAGTTACACGACGAGCTTTGGATTCAGTCTTTACCTTGGCCAGGAGATAGACATTAAACCTTTAATAAAAGGAGTGACAAAACGTGGTAAGGACACTTGAAGGTAAGAAAATATTGCTTGGAATAACGGGAAGTATTGCAGCTTATAAGGCCGTAGAGATTTTAAGGGAGCTTCAGAGAAGGGGAGCGGACGTTTACACTGCTGTTACTCCCAATGCTCTTGAATTTGTTTCTGAAGTGGTTTTAAGAACCCTTTCAGGACATTCTGTCTATAAAGAGATTGTGCCAAAAGAAAATCCTGAAATAAGGCACACCTCCCTTGCATCTTTGGTTGATCTTTTCATTGTTGCTCCGGCTACCGGCAATACGATAGCAAAGATAGCCTGTGGTATAGCTGATAACCCTGTTACAGCTTCAGCACTTGCGATAGGAAAGGGTATTATCTGCCCTGCTATGAACGTTAAGATGTATGAGAATCCAGCAACTGTTGATAACATTGAGCTTTTGAGAAAGAGGGGGTACGTTATAGTTGATTCTGATGAGGGAGAGCTTGCCTGTGGCGTGAGAGGAAAGGGGAGACTTGCAAAAGTTGAGACGATTGTTGAGGCAGTTGAAGATTACTTTATTCCGAAGTTTTTGAAGGGGAAAAAGGTTGTTGTTACGGCAGGTCCTACGAGGGAGTATATAGATCCTGTCAGATTTATTTCCAATCCTTCTTCTGGAAAAATGGGATATGAAATAGCTAAAGTTGCAAGAGCTGCAGGTGCATCAGTGACATTAATATCCGGAAAAACCTGCCTGGACGCTCCTTCCGGGATGAATTTTATTGAGGTTGAAACGGTTGATGAGATGAGGAGTGCCGTTATTGAGAATATAAAAGGTGCTGATGTTTACATCTCAGCGGCAGCTATCGGTGATTATAGACCGGTTAAGAGAAGTGAAAGTAAGATAAAGAAAGGGGCAGGTAGGCTTGTTATAGAGTTTGAGAGAACGCCTGATATTCTTTCTGAAGTTGCTGAAGGTAAACTTGCCCGTTTTATCGTTGGTTTTGCTGCTGAGACGGACAATCTGATTGAGAATGCCCGAAAGAAACTTAAATCCAAAAAGATAGATATGGTCGTTGCCAATGATGTAAAAGGAAAAGTTTTTGGAAAGGATGAGACAGAATGTGTTATTGTTGGGGAGAATTTTGAGGAAAAAGTAAGTGGTTCTAAAAGAAAGGTGGCTTTAGAGATTTTGAAGCTTATAAGTCAAAAATTATGAAAACGGTTGTTTTTGATTTTGACGGTACGTTAGTAGATACTTTTGACATAGCAGTTAACGTTTACAACAAAGTTGCACCGATTTTTCGTATTCGCAGGATTGCCCGTACAGAGAGGGAAACAGTTAAGAATTTCTCTCTCAATGAATTTGCTGTTAAGTATCGTATTGCAAGTTATAAGTTTCTTCCCCTTGTTATTTTTTTAAGGTTTTTAATGATAAGGGAGAAAAAGAGGAAGAAAATTTCCTTTTTTCCAGGCACAGTTCAGATGATCAGGGATTTACGAAATAGTGGTTTTAGATGTGGTATTTTGACAACAAATTCGAGGAGGTTTGTTTCTTCGCTTCTTGAAAAAGAGAAACTCTCTGAGTGTTTTTCTTTCATTGAGACAAATCCTTTCTTGAGAGGTAAACATAAAAGTTTGGAAAAATTAAAAAAGTTCCACGGAGATTTTGTTTATGTGTGTGACGAGGGGAGGGATGTAGTTGCAGCAAAAGAGGCCGGTGTAGTTTCAGTAGCAGTAACCTGGGGGTTCAACTCGGCGGAGAACCTGTTGAGATTTTCCCCAGATTTTATTATTTCTTCACCTCAAGAGTTTTTCAATGTTTTAAAAGATCTATAAAGTTCTCAAAGAAGTCTTTTCCAGGTTTTTCTTCTTTGATTTTTTCAAACAGCTCTTTCCCCGGTTTTTTTTCGATTAGCTTTTTAACGGCTCTTTCGCCTGGCCTCTTTTCAATGATGCTTTTTGCTATGCTTTCACCAGGTCGCTTTTCCAAAAGTTTATTAAATAGCCCTTTCCCGGGTTTTTTCTCTATCAGTTTTTTAAGTGCTTTTTCTCCAGGTCGTTTTTCTATCACCTTCTTTAAAATCTCTTCCCCGGGTCTCTTCTCCACTATTTTGCTGACGAGCTCTTTTCCCGGTTTTTTTGTCACAAGCTTTCTAATGATATCTTCGCCAGGTTTGTTTCTGTGTTTCATGAATCTTTCGCCATGTTCGTAAGAGGCTTTTTGATTAAAGGTTTCTTCTCTACAGGTGTGCACCTCTGTTTTTGATTTTTGCTTTTCCAGAGCTTCTTGAAGTTTATGAAGAACCTGTTCGTGCTGTTTCTTTATTTCCTGATAAATGTCCGCCGTTGCAGGTAGCCGTTCTATTCTTTTTACTATGTTTCCCTGGAAGAATATGTTCGTGACAACTTTTCCTGATGATTTGTAGTATTCAGTCTGGACGTGGAACGTTTTTGTTCCGCAATGGAAATTGGTGTTCATTGAGAAGGTCTCGTTCATCTATCCTCCCAGGTAAAACTTTAAAAGTAAGTTACCTAAAAAAATCGTCAAATATCCCCCTACTGCCAGAAACGGACCAAAAGGTAAAGGGGTTTCGCTATCCTTATCTTTTGATATTATAAATATAATACCGATTACTGCGCCGATGAGGGAAGCAAAGAAAATTACGAAGAAGACTTTTTTCCACCCGAGGAATGCACCTATTGTAGCCATTATGTTGGCATCTCCATATCCCATCCCTTCACGACCTCTTATCATGAAGTACGTTTCTATGATAAATAGAATGATTCCGGAACCTAAAGATGCACCTAAGATAGAATCAACAATATTCATACTGTGGGTAAATGGTGAAAGAGCTATCCCGAGAATCATAACGATGTAGCACGGTTTAACCGGTACCATCATTTCTTTTATGTCAATTGCAGAGATTACTATAAGGAACCAGGTTAGTATGCTGTAGTATAGTGCGTCAAAGGTGATTCCGAAACGAAAAAATATTGCTGCAGTGAGAATGGCTGTAAGAAGCTCAATGAGCGGGTAGGTTGGTGATATTTTCTCACCACAGTAACGACATCTTCCTCTAAGAAGGAGATAGCTGATTATGGGTATGTTATCGTACCATTTGATTGGCGTACCGCATTTAGGACAGTGAGACCCTGGAAATACTATTGATTCTTCCCTGGGAAGTCTGTAGATGCAGACATTCAAGAAACTTCCGACAATGCTCCCTAAAACGAAGCCAAATAAAACGGACAGCAGAGAATTTGACATTAATGGGTCTCCATAGAAGCGTTGTTAATAACGGAAAGAATTTTTAGAAGAAACTCTTTCCACTTTTCAATGCCGGTTAAAAAGTCAGTTTCTAAAAATTTTACCATCTCTTCAGGAGCTTTTATTTCATTAAGGCGGAGCATTTTTTCTTCAATTTCAAGTATTGCCTCGTCCATTCCTTCCACTATAGGCAGGAATATGCTTCCCTTTTCAAGGATTTCCACGGTTTTCATTATGGAATCACTGATGTAATTGATGTGTAGTTGTGCCAGCTCTTCCGAAGCTTCAAAGGCTTCTACTACCATTTCTATTGCACCGTTTACCGAGTCAAGAGCCATTATAGAAAGTTCTATGTGATTTTTTAAAAAGTTTATTGTGGAGTCGGTTACTATGTTAATTTCTGATACATCGTTTAGACTATCAAGGTAGTCGGGATGGACAGTTCTGCCACCGATTTCAACGCTTTTTATTACTCTTTCCGGAAAAAGATATTTAAATTCGACGAGCCTCAGCATTTCTTTTAGATTTTTGTATTTCTGTTTCTCTATTTTAACTTTTTGCACCTTTCCATCTATTCTGAGCTTCACTCAAGACCTCCGGCTGTACTTTTAAAGAAATTTTACCATTTGACTCAGGGATAAATTATTCTTTAACTTCAGGTTTGCCAAATAGATATCCCTGTCCAAAGACTGTAAAATCTTACAGCAGGCTTTGATTTATTAGCCTCCTTGAACTCTTTATCTGTAAAGGTGTAGTTTTCCAAAAGTTCTTTAAGGGTATCCATAATATCTCCGGTCAGGATAAAAATTCTAAAATTAAGTATTATTAATGTACCAGATATTTTCTTAAATATCTACCTGTATAGGTTTCTGTCTGTGCTACTTCTTCAGGTGTTCCGGTCGCAACGATTTTTCCTCCCCGGTCACCACCTTCAGGTCCTAAATCTATTATGTAATCGGCGCACTTTATAAAGTCCATGTTGTGTTCTATAACAATTACGGTGTTTCCCCTGTCCACTAACTTTTGAAGAACCTCTATAAGCTTTTTAACGTCGTGGATGTGAAGCCCTGTCGTTGGTTCGTCAAGAATGTAGAGAGTTTTTCCTGTTGGCCTTTTTGACAGTTCTTTTGCGAGCTTTACCCTCTGGGCTTCTCCCCCTGATAGTGTTGTTGCCGGCTGTCCCAATTTTATGTAAGAAAGACCGACGTCATAGAGTGTTTTTAGTTTTCTTACTATTCTTTCGTGGTGTTTGAAAAATTCAAGGGCTTCTTCAACGCTCATTTCAAGCACATCGTATATGTTTTTTCCCTTGTATGTTATCTCAAGGGTTTCTCTGTTGTACCTTTTTCCTCCGCAGACGTCACAGGTGACGTAAACATCAGGTAAGAAGTGCATTTCCACCTTTATCAATCCGTCACCTTTACAGGCTTCACACCTTCCGCCGGGAACGTTGAATGAGAATCTTCCCTTTTTGTATCCTCTTGCCCTTGCTTCCGGTGTGGCCGCAAAGAGTTCTCTTATAAAGTCGAAAACGCCGATGTATGTAGCAGGGTTTGATCTTGGTGTTCTTCCTATGGGAGATTGATCAACGTTTATGACTTTATCTATGTCTTCAAGACCTTCTATCTTTTCATATTTTCCAGGTATGGCCTTACTTTTGTATATCTCTCGTGAAAGGGCGTTGTAAAGGATGTCGTTTATTAGGGTTGATTTCCCTGAACCTGATACACCGGTAACGCAAATAAACAGTCCAAGGGGAAATTCAACGGTTATATTTTTCAGATTGTGTTCTGCTGCACCTATGATTCTTAAAAACTTTCCGTTGGGTTTGCGTCTTTTTTCAGGTATGGGTATTGTAAGTTTTCCGGATAAGTACTTACCTGTTATGGATTTTTCACTCTTTTCTATCTCTTCTGGTATTCCCGCTGCTACGACTTCACCTCCGTGGATGCCGGCACCCGGCCCCATGTCTATTACGTAGTCAGCACTTTTAATGGTATCCGTGTCGTGTTCTACGACGATTACCGTATTTCCTATGTCTCTCAGTTCTTTTAACGTTTTTATCAACCTGTCGTTGTCCCTTTGGTGGAGCCCTATGCTTGGTTCATCAAGGACGTAGAGAACGCCGGTCAATTTTGAGCCTATCTGAGTTGCAAGCCTTATCCTCTGGGATTCACCGCCTGAAAGTGTTCCTGTTCTTCTGTCAAGTGTTAGGTAGTCTAATCCAACGTCTAACAGGAATTTTAGGCGGTTTTTAATCTCTTTCAGAACTCTTTCTGCGATTATTTTTCTTTTTCCTTCAAATGTTACCTTATTGAAGAATTCATAAGCCTTTTTTATGCTCATCTCTTCAACGTCAGCTATTGAAAGGCCGTCTATCTTTACTGAAAGAGCTTCTTTGTTGAGCCTTTTCCCTTTGCACTCTTTACACGGAACTTCTCTCATGTACTCTTCTATATAGTCTCTGACAGATTCTGATTCTGTTTCTATGTAGCGTCTTTCAAGGTGTTTTATTATGCCTTCAAAGTAGTAGGGCTTATAGTTGCCTCTGCTCCATGAAACGGTGTTATAGACTCTCAAAATTCCCCTGTCAGCATAAAGTATAAAGTCAAGGTCTTCTCCTGTCAGTTCTCCTGCCGGCGTGTCGCGGGATATTCCTAAATAGTCGCACGCGGAAGAGACCATATCTTTTATGTATTCAAACTTTGCTCTTTCAGTTATGTTAAACGCGTTTACTATGGGTTTGTCCCAATTTATTAAAAGGTCAGGGTCTATTTTCAGAGAGAAGCCTATACCACCACACGCCGGACAAGCACCGAGAGGACTATTGAAAGAGAAAAGTCTCGGTGAAATCTCTTTAAAACTGAAACCACATATTGGACATGCCCCTTTTGTGCTAAGGATTTCCTCTTTTTTAGAGTCGTAATCTACAATCAAGACAAGTCCATCCGACAGCTTTACGGCTATCTCTACCGAGTCAGCGATTCTTGTTTTATCTTCCGGTTTTACTTTTATCCTGTCAACGATAACTTCAATTGTATGTTTGACCTTCTTTTCAAGTTTTAGATTGAGGGCTTCATCTATGGTGTACGTTTTTCCGTCTATTCTAATCCTTCTAAATCCCTGCTTTTCCAGTCTTTCAAGCAGGTTTTTGTGTTCGCCTTTCTGTTCTCTTACGATAGGTGAAAGAATGAGAATCCGCTTTCCTGTGAATTTCAAAATTCTATCTACAACCTCTTCAACGGTTTGGGGTCTTATTTCAATGTTGCAGTTTGGACAGAACGGCGTTCCAGCTCTTGCAAATAACAACCTCAGATAGTCGTGTATCTCTGTTGTTGTTCCAACGGTGGAGCGGGGATTTTTAGAGACAGTTTTTTGCTCAATAGAAATTGCAGGTGATAGTCCTTCTATCAGGTCAACGTCTGGTTTTTCCATCAGCTGGAGGAACTGCCTTGCGTAAGAAGAGAGTGACTCTACGTACCTTCTTTGTCCTTCGGCGTAGAGCGTGTCAAAGGCAAGGGACGATTTTCCCGAACCAGAAAGTCCTGTTATTACAACTAATCGGTTTTTTGGAATTTCTACGTCTATGTTTTTAAGATTATGCTGTCTTGCGCCTTTAACTATAATCTTATCTTTCATGGTAGTAATAATTTATTTCAAATGTGAGATATGTCCATTGGAAGTTGCGTGAGAAGGGCGGGCAGAGCCCGCCGGGTGATTATTTGAGGTCTTTTTTCTGTGTTTTGAGGAACGGCATCATTTCTCTCAGTTTTTTCCCAACCTTTTCGATTGGATGTTCTGCTTCTATCTTTCTGTGAGCGTTGAGAACAGGATAGTTTGCCTGAGCTTCAAGAACAAATTCCCTTGCAAACTCGCCTTTCTGTATTTCGTCTAATATCTTCTTCATTGCTTTTTTGGTGTCTTCTGTTATAACCCTTGGTCCTCTCGTGTAATCGCCGTATTCAGCTGTGTCGGAGATTGAGTATCTCATTCCGGCAAGGCCGTGCTGATAAATGAGGTCAACGATTAATTTAAGTTCGTGGAGGCATTCAAAATAGGCAACTTCAGGTTGATAGCCGGCTTCAACAAGAGTTTCAAATCCAGCCTTGATAAGAGCCGCTGTTCCACCGCAAAGGACAGCTTGCTCACCAAACAGGTCAGTTTCTGTTTCTTCTTTAAATGTTGTTTCTATTACACCTGCCCTTGTTGCACCAATTCCTTTAGCGTAAGCGAGGGCGACATCCATAGCCTTACCTGTAGCATCCTGATGGATAGCAACGAGGGCTGGAACGCCAGCACCTTCCTGGTAGGTCCATCTTACAAGGTGTCCAGGTCCTTTTGGTGCTACCATGAATACGTCAACGTCTTCTGGTGGGACAATTTGGTTGAAATGTATGTTGAATCCATGGGCAAATGCAAGTGCCATTCCAGCTTTCAGGTTTGGCTTAACTGCCTCTTCGTAAACCTTTTTCTGGACAGGGTCAGGAAGGAGAAACATTATTACATCAGCTTTTTTAGCAGCTTCAGCTGGAGTGAGCACTTCAAAACCGTCAGCCTTTGCCTTCTCTGCTGACTTTCCAGGTCTTAATCCTACTACAACGTTAATTCCGCTATCTCTAAGGTTAAGCGCGTGGGCGTGTCCCTGGCTTCCATAACCGAGAATAGCAACCGTTTTTCCTTCAAGCGGCGCAAGAGATGCGTCCTGCTCATAGTACACTTTTGCCATAGTTTACCTCCTGCAAATTTTAACTGTAATTTTCAAGAATTTTTAACCGAAAGTTTCTCCGTGCAGGGCTCTTACCATTGCAACTCTACCGGTTCTTGCCATCTCCTTTATTCCCATGGGCTTGATGAGTTCTATAAAAGCGTCTATCTGGTCTTCATCGCCTGTAAGCTCAAGGGTATAAGTATCTTGAGATATATCAACTATCTGAGCACCGAACACGCTGGCTATTCTCATCAGTTCATTTTTCTTTTCTGATGTGTCTGCATTTAGCCTTACAATGAGGAGTTCTCTGTCAAGTTTTTTCTTATCTGTCAGGTCTCTTACTTTAAATACATCTACAAGCCTTCTGAGTTGTTTGACAATTTGTTCTATTGTGTGTTCGTCCCCCTGGGCTACCATTGTTAACCTTGAAATTGTCGGGTCTTCTGTTTGTCCCACGTTTAAACTTTCTATGTTGTAGCCTCTTGCGCTGAAAAGTTCCACTATCCTTGCAAGAGCGCCTGGATGGTTTTCAACAAGAACGCTTATTATGTGTTTTCTTTCGTTTTCACACATGGTTACCTCTTAACTAACAGCTTTTTTGAGTTTTTTCCCGTAGTTGGGGAGTATCATTTCGTTAATTGCAGCGCCCGGCGGTACCATGGGGAATACATCTTCTTCCCTGTTTACCACAAAGTCTATTACAACCGGCCTGTCGCTTATTTCCATCGCCGCCTTAAGAACCTTTTCAACATCTTCAGGTTTTTCTGCCCTTAGACCGACGGCACCCATACTTTCGGCTAATTTTACGAAATCTGGCTGGAAGGCTATGTCAACCTGAGAGTAGTTTCGGTCGTAGAATATACTCTGCCACTGGCGAACCATTCCCAAAAACTGATTGTTGAGTATGGCTATTTTAACGGGAACATTGTAGTTGGCTGCCGTGACAATTTCCTGCATGTTCATCTGAAAGCTTCCGTCACCTGATATACAGAAGATGGTTTTGTCAGGATTACCTATCTGTGCACCGATGGCTGCAGGAACACCAAAGCCCATTGTTCCAAGGCCGCCTGATGTAACTAACTGTCTTGGGTATTTAAACTTATAGTATTGGGCTGCCCACATCTGGTGCTGTCCAACGTCTGTTGCTATTATGGCTTCTCCTTTGGTTACTTCATAGATTTTTTCTATTACAAATTGTGGTTTGATTACGATGTCACTTGGTTCGTAGTAGAGTGGATATCTTACCTTCCAGTGCTGGATAAGATCCATCCACCTGTCTCTTTCCTGAAATACCTCTCTATTTTTCATTACCTGCTTTTCGACTTCTGGAAGCAGCTCTTCAAGAACAAGTTTTGCATCGCCAACTATAGGAATGTCAGCATGCTTGACTTTGCCTATTTCTGCACTGTCAACGTCTATATGAATGATTTTTGCGTTAGGTGCAAATTCAGATACTTTACCGGTAACTCGGTCATCAAATCTTGCTCCTACCGATATGAGCAGGTCACATTCTGTTACTGCCATATTGGCTGCGTAAGTTCCATGCATTCCGAGCATTCCTAAGAAGTAAGGATGAGTTCCAGGAATTGCACCAAGCCCCATAAGTGTTGTGGTTACAGGGATTGTGCACAGTTCCGCCAGCTTAATTATTAAATCTGAAGCACCTGCTTTGATGACACCACCACCAACGTAAAGGACAGGTCTTTTAGCTGTGGCTATCGCTTTTGCGGCCCGCTTAATTTGTCCTGGATGTCCTTTCTTTACAGGTTTGTAGCTTCTTATCTGAACGGGTGATTTGTATTCCTGCTCAAAGAAATCAGCTATGCTTCTCATAACGTCTTTTGGCAAATCAACTAACACGACACCCGGCCTTCCGGTTCTTGCTATATAAAAAGCTTTTTTAACGGTATCCGCCAGCTGATTTACGTCTTTTACTAAAAAATTGTGTTTTGTTATTGGTCTTGTAATACCGACAGTGTCAACTTCCTGAAATGCATCGTTTCCTATCATAAATGTGGGGACGTTTCCTGTAAATGCCACAATGGGGACAGAATCTATTTGGGCAGTAGCAAGTCCTGTAACCAGGTTTGTGGCGCCCGGTCCTGAAGTTGCAAAACAGACACCAACTTTTCCTGTTGTTCTTGCATAACCATCTGCTGCGTGAGCGGCTCCCTGCTCGTGTCTTGTAAGGATGTGTTTTAAAGATGTGTAGGATAGTCTGTCGTAAATATCAAGAACGGCTCCACCGGGGTAGCCAAATATGTATTCAACACCCTCAAGCTGAAGCGCTTCAAGAAGTATTTCTGCACCTGACAATTTCATTTTTCTGCCTCCCAAAATTGCAGCCAAAAGCTTGTACAGTTGATAGAAAGAAATAATATCATAAAATTTCTGAGGTTTACACAGGAAGTAGGAGGTTGAATTATTGGAAAAGCTTACATTCTGGGTTGATCCGTACGTTTTGTTTCTACACATGGTTGATAAAGGATATCCTGTAAGGATGTTTCTTGATTCGGCGCTAATTGATGTAAAAAAGGGTCGTTTTTCTTTCATATGTATAGGAGAAATAGAAAAAATCACTGTAAAAGATTATAAAGGTCAGGCTTTTGAATTGTTGAAAGGGTTTTATGAGCGCCTGAGAAAGAAGTATTCTGATGACTATTTTGGGATTTTTGGATATTTTTCCTACGATGCGGGACGATATATAGAAAGGTTGCCCCGATATTCATCTGATGATATTAAAATACCTGATATCTCTTTCTTTTTGCCGGAAACAACAGTAGTTTTTGATAATTTGAGTAGAACAATATATGTCTATGGCAAAATGCCGGAATTTTTTTTTGAGAGTGTTCTCTCTTTAAATGAAGGATTTCAGATTGACTTTCTCTCTTTCAATATGACAAAAGAGCAGTTTTTTAGTAGTGTAGAAAAGATTAAAAAGTACATAGCTTCAGGTGACACTTTTCAGGTTAACTTTTCACAAAGGCTCAATTTTCTTTTTTCCGGTTCACCGGTTGCGTTTTATCATCGCCTCAGGGAGATCAACCCTTCACCTTTTGCTTTTTATCTTGATATGGATGGGTTTAAAGCAGTTTCATGCTCTCCGGAGAGACTTGTAAGAAAGGTCGGCAGTATTGTTGAAACGAGGCCTATTGCAGGGACAAGGAGGAGAGGAAAAGATGAAAATGAGGATGCATTTCTTTCAAAAGAACTTTTCCTGTCAGAAAAAGAGAGGGCAGAACACATTATGTTAGTGGATTTAGAGAGGAATGATTTGGGAAAAATAGCAAAATACGGAACGGTAGTGGTTGATGAGCTAATGGTGAAGGAGGTTTATTCTCACGTTATGCACATAGTTTCGAATGTGAGGGCAGAAATTGACGAAGGTGTACACCCCGTGGATGTTGTAAAAGCTCTTTTTCCAGGAGGAACAATTACAGGTGCACCGAAGGTGAGGACAATGGAAATTATTGAAGAGCTTGAACCAACAAGGAGAGCCCTCTATACAGGTTCAGTGGGTTATCTTTCATTTAACGGTGACTTTGACTTCAACATTGTTATAAGGACGATGTTGATGAAGGATGACAAAGCTTATCTCCAGGTTGGTGCCGGTATTGTTTGGGATTCAGATCCCGAGAGAGAATACAGAGAGACAATCCACAAAGCCCGGGCGTTTTTGTCTGCAGCCAATTTAGAAGAAAATTTTGTAGGAAATTGAAAAAGGGGAGATGCGCCCCCCTTTTTTAAACTGATAATGGAAATAATAAAGACTTATTCTTCTGCTTCTTTTGCTGCTTCTTCCTTTTCTTTTCTTCCAGATT
The DNA here is from genome assembly GCF_027028515.1 of Desulfurobacterium sp. Classification (NCBI taxonomy): domain Bacteria; kingdom Pseudomonadati; phylum Aquificota; class Aquificia; order Desulfurobacteriales; family Desulfurobacteriaceae; genus Desulfurobacterium; species Desulfurobacterium sp. The sequence continues at coordinate 20,508 of NZ_JALVIW010000003.1, forward strand.
CAAGTAACTTAGAGAGATCAGCGATTGTTGAATTATCCAGTCTTTCTTCAATGATGGTTTTGATGAGCTTGTTAAGCTTCATTTCGTTGTTACCGGCGATTCCGTAAAGAATGTAGTAAGTCTTTTTTGGAAGGGATACCTTTACAGTTTTGTTGGTTCTCTTCCCGGGCTTTCTTCCTCGTGCCATATTTTCCTCCTTAGTTAAATTTAATAAAAATTGATTCTCTGCTTATTTTAGCAAAATTTTTTCGCATTGTAACATTTTTGTGTCTTAAAACAATCTTATTATGCATAACCGTACGGTTAAAACATGCTAATGAGTGTAATTCTGCATATTTTTAATATAGTGCTTTTAACCTTAACAGTCGAATATTTAAATGAATTTTTACTAAGTTTCATAGCCATTATTATTTATGTTAGAAGCGTCTTTAAAATCGGGATTTTAAATAGTAATATTTACATGCACTCTTTATATAATTGAGAATTCTGGAGAAAATTATGGGACATGAACAATTCTTGCCGAAATGGATAGCGTGGGAAGTTACAAGGAGATGTAACCTTAATTGTATTCATTGTCGTTCATCATCCACTATGGAATCTGAGCAGGGTGAGTTTACTTTTGAAGAAGCTAAGAAGCTGATGGATGATATTGCCACCATTTCCAGTCCGACTATTGTCCTTACCGGTGGTGAGCCTCTTTTAAGGAATGATCTGTTTGATATTGCTGCCTACGGTACAGAGAAAGGGTTTAGAATGTGCATAGCTACTAATGGTGTCCTTGTTGATGACGAAGTTTGTCGTGAGATGAAGAGAACGGGCATAAAAATGGTTTCTCTTTCTCTTGACGGTTCTACCGCAGAGATTCATGACGACTTCAGGAAACAGTCGGGAGCGTTTGATGGTGTTTTGAACGCCGTTGAACATTTAAGGAAGCATAACATTCCGTTCCTCATAAATTCCTCTTTTACAAAGAGGAACGCCTTTGATATACCTAATGTTTATAAAAAGGCCAGAGAGCTTGGGGCAAGGGCCTGGTACATGTTTTTAGTTCTTCCGGTAGGTAGAGGTGAAGAAGCAAATACGGAGCTTCTTGATGCGGAAGAGGCAAACTACTGGTTAAACTGGCACTATGAGCTTGAGAAAGATTTAATTTTAAAAGGTGACAACACTATTTTGGTTAGGCCTACCTGTGCACCTCACTACTACCGAATTTTCAGGCAGAATGCTAAAAGGGACGGTCTTGATCTTAAAAGGAGAAATCTCGTTTTTGGGACCGGTGGAGGGAAGGGTTGTGTCGCCGGTCAGTCAATAGCGTTAATAGACTGTCACGGCTGGTTAAAACCGTGTAGCTACTTTCCAATTTCTGACATAAACGTTTTTGATGTTCCTTTTAGCAAGGCCTGGTTTGAATCGAAAATCATGCAGGATATGAGAAAGATTGACGAGTTTAAGGGAAGATGTGGGGTTTGTGAGTATCTTAAAACATGTAACGGTTGTAGAGTGAGGGCTTACTGGAAGTACAACGACTACATGCAGGAAGATCCTGTTTGTGATTACGTTCCTGTAAAAATGAGGAAAGGAAGGAGAGATGTATGAAAGATCATCCAATACTTAAAGCGGCAAGAGGAGAGAAAACTGATTACACGCCTGTATGGATTATGCGGCAGGCGGGTAGGTATTCTGCCAAGTACAGAGAAATAAGGGCGAAGGCCGGTTCATTCATGGATTTGTGTAGAAATCCCGAACTTGCGGCTGAGGTTACTCTTCTTCCGATAGAGGAGATAGGCGTTGATGCCGCTATTCTCTTTTCCGATATCTTTGTTCCTGTTGAAAAGATGGGAATAAATATTGAATTTGTTTCGGGAAAAGGCCCCGTTTTGTCTCCGGTTGTTAGAACAGTGGAGGATGTAAAAAATCTCAGTATTCCCGTGCCTGAAGACGACCTTAGTTATGTTCTTGAGACCATAAAAATCATAAAAGATCATTTGACAGATAGACCGCTCATAGGGTTTTCCGGTGCTCCTTTTACACTTGCAAGTTATATTCTTGAAGGGGGAAGTACAAAAGACTACAGGGCTGCCAAAACAACAATGTGGAACAATTCAGAGCTCTGGCAGGCCTTGATGGATAAGCTGACAGTTGTTGTGACGGAATATTTGTCATCTCAAATAAAGGCAGGGGTTGATCTTGTCCAGATTTTTGATTCCTGGATGGGGGTTCTTTCTGCTGAAGATTACGAAAAGTACGTTTTCCCTCACACGAAGAAAATAGTTGATATTCTTAAAGAGAGGCATCCTGATACGCCTATAATCCATTTTGGTGTTAACAGTTCTCATCTTATAGAGGTTAATAATCTGTTGGACGTTGATGTAATAGGTCTTGACTGGAGAACGGAGATTCCGTTTGCCCTTGGTAGAACGGACAAATCAATTCAGGGTAACCTTGATCCTGTAGCTCTGTTTGCGGATGAAAAAGTTATAGAAGAAAAAGTAAGAAAGATAGTGATAGAAGGCCTCAGGGCAAGAGGACACATATTTAATTTAGGTCATGGAATCCTTCCACAGACGGATCCTGAAAAGGCGAAATTTTTGGTGGAAACTGTCCATAGAATAAGTAGAGAAGTCAGATGATGGCCTGGAGATATTTCCAGGCTTTTCCAATTTTGCTTTTGTAAATAATATTGAAAAGATAATGCCTATTATTGTATAATACATCAGCTATAAAGAAGCAACTTTAAAACTTTTGACAGGAGGGTTTGTGGAATGAAAAAAGGGGATCTCAGGAAACTCCTCTCTGTGGTTTTCCTCCTTGTTCTTGCTTTCGTTTCCTTCTCATGTTTTTCAAAGAGCGAGAACAAAGAGGAGAAAACAACTGCTGAAACAACCACAGCTGTTGAACAAGGAACGAAAACAGGGTCAACAGGAAAGAATGTTATTGTCATAGGTTATACTTCTTCTCAAACGGGAAAGTTTGCAACTGAGAGTCGTGAGCAATCGAACGGTCTTCAGTTGTGGGCCAGGGATGTTAATGCCAACGGTGGAATCTACGTTAAGGACTTAGGTAAAAAACTAAAGGTGGTTCTTAAAAGTTATGATGATGAAAGCTCTAAGGATAGGGTTCAGCAGCTCTATACAAGGCTTATCAATGAAGATCAGGCCGATTTCTTAATATCTCCTTATTCTTCCGGTCTTACAGCTTCAGCAGCGGTTGTTACAGAGCAGTACGGAAAGATTCTCATTGCAACAGGTGCTGCTTCTGATAAGATATTCTCAAAAGGTTATGAGTACGTTTATCAGGTTTATACGCCTGCATCTCGCTACCTCACAGATGTGGTTGATATCTTAAAGCAGAAAGATCCAAAGGTTAAAAAGATAGCAATCGTTTATGAAAATTCAAATTTTGCCAAGAGCGTTGCCACGGCTGCAAAAAAATATGCTGAAAAGAATGGGTTTAAGGTTGTTCTCTTTGAGAGCTATGAACCCGGAACTACAGATTTCACCTCTATGATTAACAAAATAAAAGCTTCTGGTGCTCAGGCCGTTATGGGCGGTGGCCACTTTACTGATGGTGAAACACTTGCTAAGCAGATTAATGATGCAAAGCTTAAAATTGACCTTCTTTCCATACTTGTTGCACCTGCGCTTCCTGAGTTTAGTGAAATTGGTAAAGCTGCCCTTTACGTTACTGGTCCTTCACAGTGGGAGTCTAAAGTTAAGTTTTCAAAAGAGACAACACCTTCAGGATATGAGTTTTTCGGAATCTCTGCGGCTGATTTCGTGAAAGAGTACAAGAGTGCGTACGGAAATGTTCCCGGTTATCACGCTGCAGGTGGATACACTGCCGGGCTTGTTCTTCAAAAAGCCATAGAGGATGCGGGAACGCTTAACAGCGAGAAGGTAAAGGCGGCTCTTGATAAGATGGATATCTATACCCTCTTTGGACACATAAAGTTTGATACCGGCAAGTACCACGGAAGACAGATAGGACATACAATGGTCATTATTCAGTGGCTTAATAAAGATGGTAATTTAAGCAAGGAAATTGTCTATCCTGAAAAGGCTGCAACGGCCAAGATAGTTATTCCTTACAGTTCTAAGTTTTAAGATTTAGGGGGAGCTTCTCCCCCTTATTCATTTCCTGGTAGTTTTTAAAAGGGCGGCTTAGTACGTTTTTCCGCTCTTTTAGAGATTATCAGGGTGGGAGGTTTGCTTTGAACGTTTATGCAGATGCTTTGGTTAACGGTATTTTGCTTGGACTTGTCTATGGTCTGGCGGCTATGGGGCTGGCTCTTATCTGGGGTGTTATGAAGGTTATTAACCTGTCCCACGGTGCTTTTATAACCCTTGGAATGTTCCTGTCTTACATTGTGTTTGAATCTCTTCATTTTCCACCTTATATTTCGGTTTTTTTAGCTATTGTTGTTGGTCTAATTGCAGGCGTGATTACCTATTTTATGACACTTCATAGGGTACTTAACGCCGGTGAACTTTCAACACTGCTTTCAACCTATTCAGTTAGTTTGATAATTGTTGGTATCCTCATGTTTTTCTTTGCCACCACACCAAAGGCTCTCAATCTTGGAATGAACATTTTTACCGCTAAGATAATAGCAGCAGCATTTTCTTTTGTGTTTTCTCTGGTTCTTTACTATTTCCTCTATAAAACCGATACCGGTATGGCGATTAGAGCGGTTTCTCAGCACCCTGATGCTTCGAAGCTTATGGGAATAAATACCGTTAAGATTTTAGCCTTCTCTTTTGGACTGGGGGTTGCCCTTGCTATGGCTGCCGGTAACTTGATTTCAATGATCTTCCCTTTTTCGGTTCTTTCAGGCGGACTTTATGAGCTTAAAAGCTTTGTAATTTGCGTAATTGGCGGTTTGGGGAATCCTCTTGGTGCTATTGTCGGTGGTATCGTTCTAGGAATCCTCGAAAATGTTTTTGGTCTGTTTGTGAATCAGGGAATTGTTCCATTTGTAGAGTTTACGATACTCCTTCTTATTCTTCTTTATAAGCCTCAAGGTCTTCTTGGAGGACACTGATGAAAAAGCATCTGGGATTTATTGTTTCTTTACTCATTATACTTGCCTGTGGTACTTATCCAATTGTTACAGGTTCACCTATGGCAAGGGAAGATATGTTCGTTATGCTTAGCTACATAGGACTTGCTCTTTCTCTTAACGTTTTGATGGGATTTACAGGTTATGTATCCTTTGGACACGTGGTATTTTTTGGTATTGGTGGTTATACAACTTTTGCTCTCATCTATCACTATGGAATTGGTCTTGTTCCTGCACTTATAGCGGGAGGTCTTGTCGCTGCACTCATAGCAGGTCTTCTTGGAATGGCTGTTTTGAACCTTAGAGGTGCCTATTTTGCAATAGCAACAATTGGTATAAATGAGGCGTTTAAGACACTTATTTCAAATATAGATTATCTCGGTGGTGCTGAAGGTCTCTTTTTTAACCTCAGAAAAGCATACTCACCTTACGGTGGTTCTCAAAAAGCACTCTGGTATTCTTTTGTAATTCTTGTGATTGTTACACTAACTGCTTTAATCGTCAGTTTTTTGGTTAAACGTTCAAAGTTTGGTCTTGGTCTCTTTTCTATCCGTGAGGATGAAGATGCTGCTAAAGTTCTTGGGATAAATACTAAGTTTTATAAAACACTTGCCTTTATGATATCCGCCTTTTTCCCCGGAATTATAGGGGGGCTCTTTTTCTTTAAAAACGGTAGCATTGATCCAAACAGTGCTTTTCATCTTTTGAAGTCTGTTGAGATGATATTTATGGTTATGCTTGGTGGTATAGGGACGATATTTGGACCTGTTGTTGGTGCTCTTACTTATGAAGAGATTCGTTCATATCTTCTTATTAATCCAACATTTAAAGACCTACATTTAGCTATTTCAGGTGTGATTCTTCTTCTTATTGTTCTATTTATTCCAGACGGTATTGTTGGATTTTTGAGAAGGAAAGTTAAGTTTTTTAAAGAGGTTTTTGAGTAGAGGGCAAAAAGATGGCAGAGATTATTTTGAAGGTTGAGAATTTAACAAAGAGGTTTAAAGGGCTTGTAGCCTTAAATGGGGTCTCTTTTCAGATTGAAGAGGGAAAGATTTTGGGCATTATAGGCCCTAACGGGGCTGGTAAAACTACGCTTTTCAAGTGTATAACTTCCGTTTATAAGCCCACCGGGGGAAGGGTTTATTTTAAAGGGCAAGACGTGACGAACCTTCCCACTTTCAAAAAGGCAAGGCTTGGTATTGCGAGAACGCATCAGATAGTTAGGCCGCTGAAAGACCTTACGGTTTTGAAAAACGTTATGGTTGGCGCCTGTTTTGGCAAAAGGTATGCTTCGCTAAAAGAAGCGGAGGAGATAGCTATTGATGTTCTTAAGTTTGTGAAGCTTTATGATAAAAAAGATGTTGAGGCAGGTAAGTTAAACGTTCCTCAGAAGAAGAGATTGGAGCTTGCAAGAGCACTTGCAGGGGAACCGGAACTCCTCCTCCTTGATGAGGTTTTAGCAGGACTCACTCCAGGTGAAGTTAAAGAGATGGTTGAGATTATTAAGGAGATAAGGAACAGGGGAATTACGATTCTTATGATTGAACATCTGATGCACGCTATTATGAATGTTTCAGATAGAGTTATCGTTCTTGATTATGGTCAGAAAATAGCCGATGGGACACCTGAAAAGGTTGCCAATGATCCAAAAGTTATAGAAGCTTACCTTGGAGATCCTGAAATGGCTCTTAAGCTCCTGAAGGAGAAGAGAGATGGCGAATGAAATTGTTCTTGAAGTTAAAAATCTTGAGGCTGGATATGACGATGTTCAGGTTTTGTGGGGCGTTAATTTAAAGGTTAAAAAGCATTCTCTTACAACTATAATAGGTGCCAATGGGGCAGGTAAGACGACAACGCTTAAATCTATTTGTGGTCTTCTTAAAGGAGTTAAAGGGACGGTAATTTTGAATGGTGAGGATATTTCTTCTCTTCCTACTCACAAAAGGGTAGAGAAGGGACTTGTAATGGTTCCTGAAGGTAGATGGCTTTTCCCGGAGATGACAGTGCTTGAAAATTTAAGAATGGGTGCATTTACAAAAAGGGCAAGGGAAAAGAGAAATGAAACGTTAGAGTGGGTTTACACGCTTTTTCCACGGTTAAAGGAGAGAGCCAGTCAGAAAGCGGGAACGCTCTCTGGCGGCGAACAACAGATGGTTGCCATAGGAAGGGGCCTTATGGCAAGGCCGGAAGTACTTATTCTTGATGAGCCAAGTCTTGGTCTTGCGCCAAATCTTGTTCTTGACATTTTCAGGATTATCCAGGAACTTAAAAGTGAAGGTTTAACTGTGCTTCTTGTTGAACAGAACGTTCATCTTGGACTGGCGATATCCGATTACGCCTATGTGATGGAAAACGGCAAGATTGTGATGGAAGGCACAGGTTCAGAGCTTGAAAATGATCCTAAAGTTAAAGAGGCTTACCTGGGGCTTTAGTGACCTGCGGTAAAGTCCGCAGGTTTTATTTTTTCTTTACCTGCAAGTTTTTCAATAATCAAACTCATTATGACGACGAAAAGTACCGTTAACGTTAATCTAACTATCATGAATTTGAAGCCCAGGAACTGAAGTTCAACCATTTCCTGAGGAATCTTTATGCATGCCCATGCTGATAGGAAAGCAACAATACAGGAAACTCTCGCACCTTTTTTAAGAAGAACTGCAGCCATTGGAAATGCAACGTAAAGAGGCCCTGTTGGTAACGTTCCTAAAAGGATGCCTAAAAGTATTGCTTTTGGTCCGGCTGTTTCACCTAAATGTTTTACGATTAAATCTTTTGGGACAAACACGGCAAACAGTCCCATAAGTATCATCACCGCCGGTAAGATAGAGATCATCTCTACAAAAAATTGCCATGAAGTCAAAATTACCGTGTCTCTTTTTGAAGGAAAAAAGAATAATAAAACTGCGGTAACTGCGATTGTCAGAAGCATAGCTATAATATCCTGTCTCAGTTTTTTCTTCTCTTCGCTGTTATTTTTCATAATATTGCTCCCATTATCAGGCCAATTATTATAGCGATGATAAAACTTAATCCGTTTCTTAAAAGTGCTATTTTCTTTCCAAGTTCTCTTATCTCAATAGGTAGGGTGACTATGCCTATCATTGTCAGCGTTGTAATAAATACGGCTACTGATGTTACTGAAGCGCCGCTTTTTAATAGTGATGCAGCAAGAGGGAAAGAAATTATAGATGGTATGTGAAGTATTGCGCCTAAAAGTGCAACGATTAGGATGCCTTTAAAACCGGCTTTTTCACCAACAATTTTGGCAATTTCACTTTTAGGAATAAATCCCAGAATAATGCCTATGATCAGGATTACGATGACCACCATTGGTAGTATTCGAAGGGAGGATTTTCCTGCTATCTTTAAGGCTTTCTTTGTCTTCTCTCTGTCTTTTTTTAATGCTGCTATAAGACACAGGAAAGTGAATCCATTTATAATAAGAGCAGTTTTCACACCTCCTCCAGAGTTTGTTTACATTCACTTTTCAGTTTATCAAATTGATGAAGACGTTTCCTTGATTTAGAACAAATAAAGCGGAACTCTAACGGGAAATCCATTATTTGCATATTGAAAAGGCGGGAGACCCCCGCCTTTCAGTGTCATTTGAGAGGAGGTTGGCCAGCAGGAAGTCCTCCTGTGTAGTATTCAAGGTCTGCTAAAGCTCTGTTATAGTCGGCGATGGCGGAGTTTAATGCTCCTTCGGCTTTTACATAGTAAGCAATGGCGTCACATACTTCTGTTGATGTTCCTACATGAGCTTTGTACCGTTCTTTTGAGTCTTTCAGTAGCTCTTTTGCCTGCTCTACCATTGCTTGAGCCGTTTTTATTCTTGAAGCGGCGCTTTTAAGCCTGGAGAATGCTGATATGATTCCTAACTTTATCCGATCTTTTGCCTGCTGGAGTGTTAAAGATGCCTTTTCGCTGTTTTCTTTTGCTTCGAGGGTTCTCCAATATCTTTGCGTTCCTTCAAATATCGGCATCTGAACAACTAAAGCTCCGAAGGTTTCATCAAACTCTCCAATTCCAGGATATTGGTTTGTTTTTTCATATCCAAGGACAGCAGAAACTTTAGGCAGAAACTGAGAGTAGGCCATTTTTACGCCGTAGTTCGCTCCCTCTTTCATCTTTCTAATTGCTATGAGGAGGGGATTGCTTTTAAATGCTTTTTCTATGAGTTCTGATTGTTTGTAGTTTACAGGTTTGTAAGAAAGGTTTTCTACTTCAATGCTTTCTTTTTGAATACCCGTGTCTGTTTTTAATTTTTCAAGTGCTACAGTGTAGAAGCTCTCTGCTTTTGTTAGGGCTTCTATAGCCTCTCTATACTTTACTTCAGCTTCAAGGTAATCTCTCCGTGCAACTATTCCCTCGTCATAAAAAGCTTTTGCGTCTTTTAAATGGCTTTTTGCTGCTTTCACGTAATCCTCTGCAATTTTTACTGCTGTTTTTGCTTCAGAAAGTGTATAGTAATCCTTTTTAACTTCTGCTATTACTTTAGCTACACGGTCCTGGAATTTGTAAAATTGCGCACTTTCAGCGGCCTTTTTCATTTTTGCATTGTAAAGAAGGTAGCCTCCCGTAAAGAGAGGCTGAGTCAACGTTGCCTGAAGGTCGTGGTAGTGCTTCTCTATTAGAGGGAAGCTTGAAGGAGGGAGCGGTGGAAGAGAAAAGCGCATTTCCGGGACGTCAGAATGAGAAAACTTTTTGTACTCAAGGTTTATAATGGGAAAAAACTTTCCTATGGCTTCTCTGTACTGGTATTGACTTATCTTCTCTTCTTTTCTTGCTATCTTTATTTCCGGGTTCTCCATTATTGCTTTTTCTATAAGCTGGCTTAATGTTAATCCTTTAGCCATTGACAGTGATGGTATCATCAGTAGTGCTACCACTATTTTCTTCACCTTTTTCCTCCTTTGGTTTTATGAATATGGCAGGGATAATTGAGAGAATACCACAAACCGTTGCAAAGAAGAAAACGTCTCTGAATGATATCCAAAAGGCATTTTTAAGAAATAGAAATCCAATTATTGCTTTTGCTTTAGATTCAAGCATAGGTAGTGGCGTTGAACGGAAATAGTATAAGTACGCCTTTGCCTTTGCCATGTATTCTGTTATTTGAGGAGCAGCGTTTGAAATTCTTTCAGTCATATGTACAAGGTGGCCGTCTTTTGTTGAAGTTAAAATAAAGGTTGCAAGGGATGTTCCAATACTTCCACCTACAAGGCGCAATAGATTTTGAAGGGCTGAGGATTGTCTTAGCATTTCTCCTTTGAAATCTGCAAGTGCTACCTGTGCCAGTGCCGGGAAGAATATGCCCATTCCTACACCCCAGGGAAGCAGGAGAAGTATTATTTCCGTTTTTCCCATTACAAGGTCGAGTTTTGACTGGAGGTGAGTTCCGTAAATAAATATTAAAACTCCAGATATAATAGCTGTTTTTAAGCTGATTAACTTCTTATCTATCAAGTTTCCTGTAATTAAGCTGACAATACCTGTTAGAAATGCTGGGAAAAACAGAATCTCACCGGCATCAATTGTGGAAAATCCCCTGAGCTTTTCAAGGTACAGGGGAAGCATGAAGTAGGAAGCATACAACCCCATTCCGAACAGGACTCTTGAGATGGAACTGTAGGTAAAGAAATCGTATTTAAACAGCTTTAAATTTACAAGGGGGGATTTGACTCTGAGCTCGACATATATAAACGCTACAGCAGTTATTATTGAAGTATAGATAAGGAGAACAATTTTTTCACTGTGCCAGCCCCAGCTGTTTCCCTTTGAAAGTGCTATTAAAAGGGTTGTTAACGATACTGAAAGCAGGCTGAATCCTGTTATGTCAAAGAGGTCGTTGTGGCCTTCTTCTTTAACATTTTCAAGAAGTAAACTCAGAAAATAAACAACTAAAATTCCCGGAATAACGTTAACGTAAAATACCCACCGCCAGTTCATATGTTCTGTCAGGTATCCGCCTATTGTAGGTCCCAGCGATGGGCCAAAAGCTGCTCCTACTGCGTACATTCCCATTGCCAATCCCTTTTTATCCTGCGGGAATATTTCAAATAGCAACGTTAATGCCATTGGAACAGCCAATCCTTCACCAACGCCCTGAATAACTCTTCCGACAATCATGGCTTGAAGGTTGGGAGCAATTCCACACAGAGCGCTCATCGTTGTGAACAGGGAAATTCCAAGAAGGTAAGTGTTCCTGTGACCTATTTTTCCACCCAGCCATCCAACCACGGGCATTGAAACGGCAGATGCTATCATGTAGGCGATTATGACCCATTGAACGTCTTCCGTTTTTGCGTCAAAAGCACTCATCATGTGAGGGATAACGATGTCAACAATTGTTGTGTCAAGAAGGGTCATGAACATTCCCATAACTATCAGAAGACCTATTATCAGCGTCTTTCTGTCCATGGTTAATCCTTCCTTATATAAACGGTAACGCTTGTTCCCGGTTTTATACAGACCTGTGGAACATTTTCAAGTCTTATTTTTACAGGAATTCTCTGGGTTACTTTTGTGAATTCGCCTTGAGAAGTGTCCCTTGGTATCAGGGCAAAGGTTGAACCTGCTGCTGTACCTATGGATACAACTTTACCTTCAAATGTTTTGCCGCACACTTCAAGTTCAGCTTCTGTGTCAGCTCCGGCTTTTACGTTTTTAAGCTTGTCTTCTTCTATCCACGCTAAGACGTAGAATGTTTTGGGATCATAAAGAGAATAGACAGGAAGGCCTGGTGTTACAAAATCGCCTTTCTCCCGCCATTTTTTAGCTACAACGCCGTTAATTGGTGATTTAACGGTTGTGTGGGAAAGGAGAATTTCTGCTTTTTCAAGCCCTGTTTTAGTAGCAGCAATCTCTTTATCAAGGGATTTTATTGAGTTTTTTAGTTCTTCTATTGATTTAAGTGTTGCTTTTGCAACTCTAATCTGCTTTTTAGTTGCGGCAATTTTTGCTTCAAGGGCTTTTCTCTCTTTTCTTACTATGGAAACATTGTTAATCAGAGACTTGGCTTCTTTGAGTCCCTCTTCAGCGCTCTTAAGTTCAGCTAATGCTTTTTGATACTTAAACTGTGCTGCGCTGTAAGCGCTTTCTATTTCTTCAAGCTGCTGTTTTGAAATTATTCCTTTTTCGTAAAGGTTTTTGAATCGTTTGTACTGATTTTCCCATCTTTTCAGATTGGTTTTAGCAGCCTCAACGCCTTTTTTTGCCGCATCAACACCGCTTGATGCTTTTTCAACACTCGCTTTGTAGTTTACGAGAGCCATTGATTCTTTATTTTTCAGCATGGATAACTGTTGCTGTTCGGCTTTTAGCTTATCCTGAGCCATTTTAACCTGTTCTGGAATCTGGATTTTTAGTTGGCTCAGTTTGTTTTCCATGGATTTTTTCTTAAATTCAAGGGCAGAAAGTTTTTCCTGGAGCAGTTTTACCTGTTTTCTGTAAAGAGAATCATCGGTTTTAAATAAAGGTTCTCCTTTTTTAACCTGTTGAAATTCCTTTACAAATAGATTTTTAATATTTCCTGATACATCTTCTGTTGATACTGTTACAATATTGGCTTTTTGGAAGGCATCTTCTGAGATTACGTAGATGTGACGAAGGTAAAAATAATGTGCCAGCCAGAGTGTTGCAGCAATTACTATTACAAGTCCAAATGCTGAGAATATTTTCTTTCCGTTCATTGTCGTCCCTCTCATTCTTATGAATAATGAATCATTATTCATAAAGTTTATCATAAAGATAAAAAAAAAGCAACAATTAGTTAACTAAAGCTTTCCCAATTTTAGTGTTTGAAGATGGAATGTTTATTTATGTTAGTAATTATTCAGGTAATTTCAATATTATTGAATTTCGACATAAAAAGTCTAGAATTATAGTTGTATGTAATCCGAGTGGTAGTGGTAAATCAACGATGATTCGTTGTATAAACAGGCTTGAAGAGATAGACGAGGGCAAAATTCTCTTTCACGGAAAGGATATAAGAGAGATTAAACCTATAGAATTAAGAAAGAAGATAGGAATGGTTTTTCAGCATTTTAACCTGTTCCCTCACCTGACGGCTCTTGAAAATGTTATGCTTCCTCTTGTTAAGGTTCAGAAAAAGAAAAAAAGGGAGGCTGAAAAGATAGCTGTTGAAACTCTGGAACGGGTTAGAATGGGCGATCAACTTCATAAGTATCCCAGTGAGCTTTCTGGTGGACAGAAGCAGAGAGTAGCAATAGCAAGGGTTCTTGCTATGAAACCGGAAGTTATGCTTTTTGATGAACCAACTTCTGCTCTTGATCCTGAAATGGTTAATGAAGTTCTTGATGTTATGAAAGGACTTGCAAAAGAAGATATTACAATTCTTTGTGTCACTCATGAGATGGGTTTTGCAAGGGAAGTTGCTGACAGGATAATCTTTATGGATAATGGTAAAATAGTTGAGAATACTGATGTGGAGACATTCTTCAAGCATGCCGAAAATCCAAGAATAAAAGAGTTCCTTTCAAAGATAATGTAAATAAAGGGATGAAATTTGTAAATCGTGAATTTAAGACATAGATTACCTTTAACACTTTTAAATTTTGGAGGAAGTATGTCTGAAGTAATCAAAAAAGCAGCCGAGCTTGCTGACGCTATAGCAAAGTCAGAAGAGCTCAAGAATCTAAGAAGTGCTGAGCAGGAACTCCTTGCTGATTCTGAAGCTATGGAACTTTACAATGAGTTTCAAAGGCTTCAGCAGATGGCTCAAATGGCTGGAACACCAGAAGTAATGCAGCAGCTTGAAGAGGCTTACAAAAAGTTTGCTGAAAATGAAAAAGCGAAAGCTTTTCTTGAAGCCAATCAGCAGTTTGGTGCTATGCTTGAAACGATAAATAAGATGCTTCAAGAGGCTATTGAAGGTCCGAAGCAGCACGGAAGCTGCGGAAGCTGCGGTGGTTGTGGCGTTTAATTTTTGATTCTGGCGAGGATAGAAGGCCCCGGAAATTTCGGGGCCTTTTATAGAAAAATAACGGGCTAAACAGGAACTTCTCGAAGTGGGGATACAGCTTGACACTCTAACCTCAAAGAGAGATGTTGACTTTAAATAATATGAGAAAATTTTTTAAATACCTAATTTCTTATTTTCACTGCCGACTCCGTAAGGAGTAAAAAACGAACTAAAGACGGTAAAAGGAGCGGTAGATGGGGGATCTACCGCAAAACTTTTGAACAAGTGAATGGGCCGGGAAAAAGCTCCATTAGACAGTCCATCTGCAATTGTAGACGTGGGGTGGAAACTGGAACAAGTAGTGGGTATCTTTGAATTTCTACACACAGCGGAGATAAGAGTAGAGACGGCATGAATCCGCCTGTAGAGTAAGACACGTATAGAGCATGCAAACCTCCACGAAGCCTACGACTAAAGTAGTAGGTATTCATTTTTTTTAAAGGTTACTCCCTCCTTTTTTATTTTCAATTTTAAATGTAGATGTACATTTATTCTTCTAGAAATTGGATAAGAGAACAACTACCGTTTGAAACTTATAAGATAAGATCTATTGTAATAGATATCAGGAAAGTTATTCGTTCGATATGCTCAGAATAGCATTTTTTACGTCACTATGAAGTGATATGCATCGAAGAGTCTATGGTAATAGAATGAGATTCTTTGCTAGTGCTCAGAACAACGGAAGGAGGAAAGCTTAAATAAAATGACAGAAGGGAAAGTCAGAATGGCGCAAGGAACAGTTCCAGAGTCACATCTGGATGTGAAGCCTGTTTACTTTTTCCTTTAAAAGAGGCTCCGGTAGGTTTTCCATAAAATCAAGCTGCCTTATGGCTTCCGGATCTTTCAGACCGTTACAATTGGTAAGATAAAAGCCCGGCTTTTCTCCGTAAACGCAGGCTTCGTCAAAAACAAAACCGCATATTAAAAGTCCTTTCTCTTCAAAAAGCTTTTCAAATTCAGGAACGTTTTTAATAACGTCAACCTGAGCATCGATATTAAGCTCTATGAAAGCCGTATTGAGCAGTTCTTCCGATTCGTAAAGCGGTGCGAGTATCTCAAAGTTTTCTTCATAAACCTTTGAGAGAACTTTAAATTCAACCTCAGCGGCGGGGAAATTCATTCCTATCAAGTCCTTAACCGATATGCCGTTAGTTTCTATAACACCGATGAGAGGCAGGTTGTAGGTTTTAACGGCATAGTAAATAGACGCAAGGTTTGTTGCCGCCTGACACCCGGCGTTTGCAACAGTAAAAGCACAGGAAGGAAAAGAAAAAAGCTTGCAGGATAAAAGTCTTGAAGAACAAACAATGCAGCACTCAAAATTTCCAATTTCACAGTCGTGTCTCTCATTGAGTATCTTCTCTATTATGTTTACAGCAGACATCAAATCTCCTCTACAGTAACTTCGCCAGTCGCCGTATCAAGTATAGCAAATGTTGAATGATTTGAAAGATAGCCGCACAGTTCACCGGGATTTACAACAACAGTCCCTTTAATCTTATCTATGAAAACCTCGTGGGTGTGGCCAAAGAACAGGAAATCAACACTCCCCGGAATAACGTCCAAAAGTACAGGTTCGTGCATGACCACCGCCTTTTTTCCGTCAATCTCCATGAAAAGAGGCGGTTTCTTTATTTCAGAAAAGCTTTTAAGCAGACCGGCAACTTCACCGTCGTTATTTCCAAAAACAACCGTCAGAGGTGCTTCCACCTTCTTAAATATCTCCATGGTAAACGGTGAAATAATGTCACCGCAGTGTACTACAAGTCCAACATCCATACCGTTAACAAGTTCTACAAACTTTCTGCTCTTTTCAACGTTATCGTGGCTGTCAGAAACAACTGCCACTTTCATTTTTCACTCTCCTTCTTCGCCGGTTCTGGCGGTTTATTGGCGGTGTACTTACATTCAGGATACCTTGAGCAGCCGTAGAAAACGCGCCCTTTCTTGCTCCTCCTTTCTACTATATCACCTTCTCCGCATTCGGGACACTTTCCGTAAGTTATCCTTTCAGTGTACTTACATTCAGGATAGTTTGAACAGGCAATAAATCTTCCGTATCTACCGCTTTTAATCACAAGTTCTGCCCCACATTCAGGACATTTGCGGCCAACTTTTTCGTCCTCTTTTTTACCGTTTTCCTTGTAATCGCATTCAGGATAGTTTGAACAGGCAATAAATGCACCGTACCTGCCGTATATTTTAAGCAATTCAGCACCGCACTTTGGACACTTACGGCCAACCGGTTCACCCTTTAGCTCTTTCAGATCTTTTTTTGCTTTCTCAAGGAGGTCTTTAAATTCGCCAAAGTAGAATTCCTTTAAAAGTTCTTTCCACTTTTTCTGACCTTCCTCTATCTTGTCAAGCTCTTCTTCAATGTTTGCAGTAAATTTTATGTCAACAACCTTCGGAAAAAGCTTTTTCAAAAGACCGTTAATAAATTCACCAAGTTCCGTCGGCTTTAACTTCTGCTTTTCCTTTTCTACATAGCCTCTTTGAATGATGTTTGAAATTATCGTTGCGTAAGTTGAAGGCCTGCCTACCCCTTCCTCTTCAAGAGCTTTTACAAGCGTACCTTCCGTGTATCTTGGTGGGGGTTCTGTGAAGTGCTGAACACCTTTAATGTCTTTCAGTTCAACCCTTTCACCCTCTTTAACAGGCGGAAGCAGCTTTTCGTCAACATCAATTTTGTAAACCTTCATGAACCCTGGAAACTTTACGGCGCTTCCGGTGGCACGGAAAACAAGACCGTTACCTTCAACATCCATTGCAACGGTGCTAAAGACGGCATCTTTCATCTGGGAAGCAACAAACCTGCGCCATATCAGATCGTAAAGTTTAAACTGCTCAGGCGTAAGGTAATTCTTAATGCTTTCAGGCGTTCTCTCCACAGATGTGGGTCTTATTGCCTCGTGGGCGTCCTGGGCAGATTTTGGCGTTTTCCCTTCGTAAGTCCTTGGTCTCTGTGGAAGGTAATCTTTACCGAACTCCTTCTCTATAAAGCCTCTCGCCTCTTTTACGGCTTCGTCTGATACCCTCGTTGAATCTGTTCTCATATATGTAATAAGACCAACCCTTTCGCTGCCTATGTCAATACCTTCGTAAAGCTGCTGTGCTATTTGCATGGTAAGCTTTGCAGGGAATCCAAAACGCTTTGATGCTTCCTGCTGAAGAGTACTCGTTATAAACGGCGGATAGGGCTTTCTCTTCCGCTCTTTTGTCTCAACAGAGGCAACAACAAAAGAGGCAATCTGCTTTGCCTTTTCAACCAAATCTTTAGCAGTAGCCTCATCAGGTATTGAGAACTTTGAAAGCTTTTTCCCATCAACGGCAGAAAGTTTTGCTGAAAAATCACCCTCATCTGCACCAAATAGGGCTTCTATCGTCCAGTATTCCTTTGGCCTAAAAGTCCTTATCTCCTCTTCTCTATCGCAGATAAGCCTTAAAGCCACCGATTGAACCCTGCCGGCCGAAAGGGCTTTTTTAAATCGGCGGGACAGGAGAGGCGAAATCGTGTAACCGACAATCCTGTCAAGGATTCTCCTTGCCTGCTGAGCATCAACTTTTTTCTCGTCTATCGTATCGGCATTCTTTATCGCTTCCTGAATGGCCTTTTTGGTGATTTCGTGAAATCTAACCCTGTAAATGCCGTCTTTTTTTAATCTTTTTAAAATGTGGGCAATGTGCCAGCTTATAGCTTCTCCTTCTCTATCAGGGTCAGTAGCAAGGTAAACCTCATCAGCCTTCTTTGCGGCCTCTTTAATCTCTTTTACTACCTTCTGCTTACCTTTTATTATCACGTACTTAGGCTTAAAATCCTTTTCAATGTCAACACCAAACTCTTTTTCCGGAAGGTCACGAACGTGCCCCATGGAAGCCTTAACAATGAAATCTTTTCCAAGATAGCGTTGAATTGTTTTTGCTTTTGCCGGTGACTCAACAATGAGAAGCTTCTTCTTCGCCTTTGCCATTATCTAACCTCAACCACCTTAACTAAATTTGTACTGCCGGGCACCCCTGTCGGTGCACCTGCTAAAACTATAATCTTATCGCCCGATTTTGCAATACCTCTATCTTTAACCGCTTGAACGGAAACGTTTATCATCTTTTCAACAGAATCAACCTGAACTGTCAAGCACGATTCAATACCCCAAATAAGTGCAAGCTTCCTGCTTGTTTTAACATCGTGAGTAACTGCAAAAATGGGAACGGAAGGTCTGAACTTTGCAACTGCCATGGCCGTAGCACCGGTCCTTGTAAACGGGATGATGGCTTTTATCTGTTTGTTCTGCGCAAGACCGCAGGCAGCCCTGGCAAGGGAATCCTGAAGCGTAACGGGTTCAATTTCTTCATAACGCCTGTAAGGATACATCTTCTCGGCTTCCCTTATCACCTTTGACATTGTCTTTATAACTTCCACCGGATACTTACCGACAGCCGTTTCTTCTGAAAGCATAAGCGCATCGGTACCGTCAAGAACCGCATTTGCAATATCGGTAACTTCGGCTCTTGTAGGTATCGGCATGTCAACCATTGACTTTAGCATCTGCGTAGCGGTTATAACCGGCTTTCCCTTTCTATTTGCCTTCCTTATAAGCATTTTCTGTATGACAGGCACCTTCTCAATTGGCATTTCAACGCCAAGGTCGCCTCTTGCCACCATTATGGAATCTGCTGCTTCCAAAATCTCGTCTATCCTATCTACGGCCTCCGGCTTTTCAATTTTTGCTACAACTGGTATATGGGAAGCATTTAAAGTATCAAGTAAAGCCTTAAGCTCAAGGACGTCATCCGCCTTCCTTACAAAAGAGAGAGCTATTATGTCAGCACCTTCTCTGACGGCAAATTCCACGTCTTCTCTATCTTTCTGTGTCAGGGCAGGAATTGAAAGGGAAGTATGAGGAAGGTTAACGCCCTTGTGGGAAGTCAATGGACCACCCACAACAACCTCACAGATTACCCTTCTTCCCGAAATTTCTTTTACTCTTAACCTGAAGGCACCATCAGCTAAAAGAATGGCCTCGCCAGGTTTAACCTCTTCAGGAAGGCGCTCGTAATTAACGAAAATCTCATCATCACCGTGATTCCTGTCAGAGGTAAGAACAACCGTATTTCCCCTATGAAGGTATAAAGGCTCATTTTTTATCTTGCCTATCCTTATCTTTGGACCGCAGAGGTCAACAAGTATGGGAATCGGCTTTTTGGTTTCTTTCTCAACCTCTCTAACAAGTTTTATCCTCTCTCTGTGTTCTTCGTGACTCCCGTGAGACATGTTCAACCTAACAACATTAAGACCCTCTTCAACAAGCCTTTTAAGCGTTTCAACATCGCTAACGGCCGGCCCCAAAGTTGCAACTATTTTTGCCCTTTTCATCTTTCCCTCTCTCTGAAAAATGCCTTTTTCTCTTAATTCAAAATTCTAATATATTTCCTTAAACGGAACGTCAATAACAAAAGGGCAAATGGTATAATCTGCACTGAATTTCTAATCCTCTCGGAGGCAAAAACATGAACGCCTTAGCAATAATTTCCAAAAGTGGATTCATAGGATACATATTGCTTTTCCTGTCTATAGTGGCACTTGCCATAGTCATTGAAAAAATCCTGGTACTTAGATCATCAAAAATTGCACCTCCTGACGGAATAAGAACGATGGTACTGCTCTTATCGTCTGAAAAGATCGGAGACGTTATAGAATTTTGCAAAAGAAACAAGTTTTTGATTTCAGAAATCATAATAGAGGCGTTCAGAAACATTGGAGAAATATCAAGAACCAACTTCCTCAATGCATTTGAAGTAATAGCAAGAAAAAAAATAGCTGAACTTGAAAGGGGAATGACGCTACTTGCAACAATAGCAACTGTAGCACCTCTTTTAGGACTCCTTGGTACCGTAATTGGAATGGTTAAAATTTTCGGCGTTCTGGACACGGGAACAGCAGCAGTGGCAAACCCTCAACAGCTTTCTGCAGGAATAGCAGAAGCCCTCTTGACAACGGTGCTTGGCCTCATAGTTGCCGTCCCGTCCTACGTTGCCTACAACCTCCTTCAGAGAAAACTTGACAAATTAATACTTGACATAGAGCAGGCCGGGGTAATAATTGCTAACAACCTGAAAGGCTTTAAACATTAAGGAGGTAAAAATGAAAGAACTGAAAAAGATAATTGAACAGGCATGGGAAAATAGAGAGCTTTTAAAAGATGAGAAAACGAAAGAGGCTATCAGAGAAGTAATCGCCCTTCTTGATGAAGGTAAGATAAGAGTAGCTGAAAGGGAAGGCGTGGGAAAGTGGAAGGTAAACGATTGGGTTAAGAAGGCAATTCTCCTGTTTTTCCCCATATCAGAAATGAAGGTAATGGAAGTTGGACCTTTTGAGTACTACGATAAAATTCCCCTCAAAAAAGACTGGGAAAGGCGCGGCGTAAGGGTTGTTCCACCTGCAACGGCAAGGTACGGTTCATACATAGAACTTGGTGCGATACTGATGCCATCTTACGTAAACATAGGTGCCTACGTAGGGAGCGGCACCATGGTTGATACGTGGGCAACCGTAGGTTCATGCGCACAGATAGGTAAAAATGTACACCTGTCAGGTGGCGTGGGAATCGGCGGTGTTCTTGAACCACCGGGCGCAAGACCGGTAATAATAGAAGACAATTGTTTTATAGGTTCAAGATGCATAATTGTTGAAGGCGTAGTGATAGAAGAAGAAGCTGTCCTTGGTGCTGGTGTCGTTATAACAGCTTCCACAAAAATTATTGACGTGACTGGCGACGAACCTGTCGAATATAAAGGAAGAATCCCGGCAAGAAGCGTGGTTATTCCGGGAACGAGAATTAAAAAGTTCCCTGCAGGTGAATACGGACTTCCTTGTGCTCTAATTATCGGAAAGAGGAAAGAATCTACCGATAAGAAAACTTCCCTTAACGAAGTCTTAAGAGAATTCAACCTTCCTGTATAACAGATGAGTTTCTGAGGGAAGGCATCCTCCTTCCCTCCTCATTATCTCCCATAAAGGCCAACCATTTCGGCCGTTGTAATAACGTGACCATCTACAGCTCTCAAAAGCTCAGATTTTGTTGCTCCGGCGGGCAAGCCTGTTGATTCAACATCAAGAGCAAGTAGAATGAAAAAGTACCTGTGAGGATTTCCGGGAGGCGGGCAAGGACCACCGTAACCTATCCTGCCAAAATCGTTGAGTCCCTGTTTTATTCCATACTCAAGATTACCGGCCGGAGGCACGTCCTCTGGTAAACCTTCGAAATCCCCCGGAATGTCGTAAATAACCCAATGTGTAAATGTCCCTGACGGTGCATCTGGATCCTCTACTATAAGGGCAAAACTCCGTACCCCTTCCGGAGGATCCAGGAACAGTAAACAGGGTGACACATCTTCACCATCACAGGTGTACTTTGAAGGAATAAATTCCCCATTCCCAAAGACGGTACTAACAATTTCCATGTTCCCCCCTCTAATCCGTTTAGATAGTTAAATCACAAAATCTACAGGCCTACCACACTCAGGACACTTACCGTTAGAGAAATTAACGGAGACTTCGTATCCTATCCTCTTAACAAGCAAAGCACCACAGGCAGGGCAGTAAGTTGACTCTCTCGTAGGTTCAATAACATTGCCGACATATACGTAGTATAAATACTCTTTACAAACATCGTAAGCCATGTTCAAAACCTCAACGGGTGTCGGTGCCGTATCCATTAACTTGTAAGCGGGGAAAAACCTTGAAAGGTGAAGAGGAGTATCTTTGCCAAGATTTTTAGCAATCCATTTTGCAAACGTTTCAAAGTATTCAGGGGTAAACTCATCAAAACGAGGAACTATCAACTTTGTAAGTTCAATATGTTTCCCCGCTTTTTTTATTTCTTCACAAACCTGCCAAACGTTCGGGTTGGGCATGGAAGAAAATTTAGCGTAATACTCTTTGGTCATACCCTTTAGATCAACATTAAAAGCATCAATCAACGGCAAAAGCTCTTTTAAAGGTTCAAGATTTATATTTCCGTTAGTTACCATCACGTTTACAAGACCTTTTTCTTTTATCATAGAGGCAGTATCCTTTACGTACTCAAACCAGACTATCGGATCGTTGTAGGTGTAAGCTATACCGATTGAGTTATATCTTGAGGCGTAATCAACCGCCATCCGCGGCGGGAAAATTTCCCTATGTGTTTCCTGCCTTGAAATCTGCCAGTTCTGACACGAACGGCAGTCAAGGTTGCAACCGTTAGTACCGATGGAAAATATCACCTGCCCGGGATAAAAGTGGTAGAGAGGTTTCTTCTCAACAGGATCATAACCACCAGAAGCAATTTCCCCATAAACAGTTGATACAAGCCGTCCACCTACATTTTTCCTTACAAGACAAAAACCGCTCTGATCCTCCGCTATAACACACTCTCTCGGACATAAGAGACACTTGACTTTATGATTATCAAGAGGTTCCCAGTAAGCAGCTACTGCTAAAGCCATCTTTCCCCCTGATTTACAGAATTTTTCCCACTACTCTAAATATAACATTTTTATATCTAAAGGAGAAAATCTGAAGCTAACTGCTAAAATGTAATTAACCTCACAAATTATGTTGAAGGAGGAAACGTGATACTCATAACGGGGAAAAACGGTCAGCTTGCCGGGGAGTTTATCCGAAAATTAACGGAAAAAGGAACAGATTTCAAAGCTCTAAGCCACAAAGAACTTGATATCGGAAACCTTGATAGCGTTGTAAAAGCAGTAAGAGAACTTAAACCGGAAGTCATCATCAACTGCGCGGCCTACAACTTAGTCGATAAGGCCGAAGAAGAGTACGAAATTGCCTACAAAACCAACGCAATCGGCCCTGAAAACCTTGCCATAGCAGCAAAGGAAGCGGGCAGTTTTCTCATCCATTACAGTACAGACTATGTTTTTGACGGAAAAAAAGAAAACGGCCTGTACACAGAAAGCGACGAACCATCACCGGTAAATGAATACGGAAAAACAAAGCTTGAAGGTGAAAAACGGGTAATGGAAATAGGAAATGATTATTTAATTTTCAGAGTAAGCTGGGTTTACGGAAAGGGAAAACAGAATTTCATATATAAACTAACCCGGTGGGCAGAGAAGATGCCTTTTCTTAAAATTGTATGTGACGAATTTTCAGTACCTACATCTACCAGAACAATAGTTGACATCACACTAAAGGCAGTCGAAGAAAGACTGACAGGCCTTTACCATCTGGTCAATTCAGGATACACCTCAAGATTTGAATGGGCAAGATTAACTTTTAAACTTCTCAAACTGGATAAATTCATAAGACCTGTAACCTCTGACGCATTTAAACTTCCAGCAAAAAGGCCGGGATTCTCACCGATGAGCAACAAAAAATTGAGCAAAACACTTAACGTTGAAATTCCACCGTGGGAAGAAGCGCTTGAAAGATTCATAAAAGAGGGAGGCCTGACTTTATGAGTAATGTTATGAACGAACCAAAATGGTACATAGTTAGTATTAAACCAAGAAAGGAAAAGGTCGTTTTTGTCCAGTTTGAAAGAATAAACATTGAATACTTTTATCCTATCGTAAAGGTTAAAAAGAGAAAACTTTTAAAAGAAGAACCGTTGTTCCCCGGTTACATGTTTGCAAAGTTTTCAATAGCCGAGCACTTTAACAACGTCAGATACACAAGGGGCGTAAAAGATATCGTAAGATTTGGCAGAAACATACCGCATATAGACGAAAGCTTTATAGAAAACCTAAAAGAAAAAACAAACTCAATTATAGATTTCGAAAAAGCGGATCTGAAAGAAGGCGAGGTGGTAAAAATTAAGGAAGGACCCTTCAGGGGTTTAATAGGACAGGTGTTGAAACTCAAAAAAGGTGATGAAAGAGTTGTTCTCTTACTGAAAGCGGCTTCAATGTCTCCTAAGATAGAAATTCCAATCTCTTTTGTGGAAAAGGTAAGTTAAAAAGGGGGCTTAAACGCCCCCTTAAAAATCTCAGAATTCTCAGGATTAGTCAACTTTTCCCTCAAACTTGTCCTTAACGTACTTAAGAACACCACCAGCCTTGATAATCTTAACCTGTCTTTCGTTCAGACCGTGCTTTGTCGGTATTGAAATACCTTTCGTTCTGTTAATAACGGTGATGATGTTGTCTTCACCGGGAGCAAAGTTTGAGGTATCAATCTCAAGGAAATCACCCTGATCAATCTTGTCGTAATCTTCCGGATTAACGAAAACAAGCGGAAGAATACCAAAGTTGATAAGGTTAGCCTTGTGAATCCTTGCGTAAGATTTGGCAATAACAGCCTTAATACCAAGGTACATAGGACCAATAGCAGCGTGCTCCCTTGAAGAACCCTGACCGTAGTTTTCGCCACCAACGATAAATCCGCCGCCTTTCTCCTGTGCACGCTTGGCAAACGTTTCATCAACGACACTGTAAACGTACTGAGAAATAGCAGGAATGTTTGAACGGAGCGGCAAGATTTTTGCACCACCAGGAATAATGTGGTCAGTTGTTATGTTATCACCAACTTTAAGGAGAACTTCTCCCTCAAGCTTGTCACCAAGAGGCTCTTTATAACCAACATAGTTGATTGTTGGTCCCTTCCATACTTCTACTTCATCCGGATCAGCAGCAGGCGCAAATATCATTGAATCATCAATATCAAACTTCTCAGGGAGGAATACCTTGATCTCTTCAAGGCCAAGGTCTCTTGGATCTGTCATCTCACCAGTCATAGCTATTGCAGCAGCCGTTTCTGGTGAAGCAAGGTAAACTTCAGCATCCTTGGTGCCGGAACGGCCAAGGAAGTTTCTGTTAAACGTTCTTACAGAAACCCCTCCAGATGGTGGTGAGAAGCCCATACCAATACATGGACCGCACGCACACTCAAGGAATCTAAATCCTGCTCTTAAAAGTACATCGTACATACCTTCTTTATCGATCATTCTGAGAACCTGCTTTGAACCGGGAGAAATGGCAGCAGATACCATTGGATGAACTCTATTTCCAGACTGCTCAAACATCTTTGCAACAGTCATAAGGTCTCTGTAAGAAGAGTTCGTACATGAACCGATAGCTACCTGATGAACCTTTAAACCTTCAAGCTCTTTTACCTTCTTAACCTGGTCAGGCATGTGTGGACATGCGATAAGAGGTTCAAGCTCTGAAAGGTCAATATCTATAACTTCGTCATACTCAGCGTCAGGATCGGCTTCAAGTCTTCTCCACTGAGCCTCTCTTCCCTGAGCCTTCATAAACGCATAAGTCTGCTCATCACTTGGAAAGATAGAAGTTGTAGCACCAAGCTCAGCACCCATGTTTGTAATGGTAGCTCTTTCAGGAACTGTGAGGTACTTAACACCTTCTCCGCCGTACTCAAATACCTTACCCACACCACCTTTAACGCTGAGTCTCCTTAAAAGCTCTAAAATAACGTCTTTCGCAGAAACAAAAGGTCTGAGCTTTCCGTAAAGGTTAACCCTTACAACTTTTGGCATGTTAAGGTAGAAAGGTTCGCCAGCCATTGCAAGTGCAACGTCCATACCACCGGCACCAATAGCAAGAGAACCAATACCACCGGCCGTCGGTGTGTGAGAGTCAGAACCTAAAAGTGTCTTTCCAGGAACGGCAAATCTCTCAAGATGAACCTGGTGACAAATACCGTTTCCGGCTTTTGAGAAGTAGATACCGTACTTGGCAGCTACTGTCTGAAGGAAAAGATGGTCATTAGCGTTTTCCGGGCCACCGGCCTGAAGTGTATTGTGGTCAACGTAAGAAACTGAAAGCTCTGTCTGAACCTTTGGAAGCCCCATACCTTCAAAGTGAAGGTACGCCATAGTTCCTGTTGCGTCCTGTGTTAGCGTCTGGTCAATTCTGATGGCGATTGGCTTTCCCGCCACCATCTCACCTTCTACAAGGTGAGTTTTGATTATCTTCTGCACGATGTTCAGTCCCATCGCTCCTCTCCTTGTCTGGTATATTTTTAGAAAAGTGTTTCTATCTCAAGCATCACGTCAATTATGTAAAAATTTTGTAAAAAAATCAAGGGAA
>NZ_JALVIW010000004.1:0-17906 GCF_027028515.1 Desulfurobacterium sp.
AAAAAGCGGTTTTCGGGAACGTATCGGTTGTCATTATAGCCTGGGCAGCCTCTTTAGAGGTTGCCTTTCCCAAGTTTTCTACCGCTTCTTCTATCCCTTTTTCCATTCTGTCCATTGGTAGAAATTCGCCTATTACACCTGTTGATGCGACTAAAAATGGTGATTTTCCCGTAAGGTTCTGGCAGATTTTTGCCATTGTTTCAGCGTCTTTCATTCCCCTTTCGCCAGTGCAGGCATTTGCATTTCCGCTGTTTGCAACGATACCGCAAACTTTTTCATAGGCTTTAACCAATTTTTGAGACAGTTTAACCGGTGCAGCCTTAACATCATTTGTTGTAAAGACCGCCGCTGCCGTTGCCGGTTTTTCGGAAACTATCACCAGAATATCTTTTTTATTTGATGGTTTGAGAGTGTTCTTTATGTTGCCCTTTCCAGTTCCACATAAAAAGCCTTTTACATCAGCTATTCCTTTCACCTGCAACCTCTCGCTATTTTTTTCTCATTTTAGCATTTATGAGTGCTGGCTTTAAATTTAAGGAAAACAGGAAGCATAAGAAGGAGAGAGATGATTTTCAAGAGAGCAAAGGAGATTTTTGCGGAGCGCTTAAAACGTGCAGGTATTGAGAATGTCAAATACTTGAGGAAGCCGGGAAGAGGCGACCTTTTTAACAGACTTGCCTACCTTGTTGCTACGGGCAGGTTCAAGGTTGTTGGAAAGGAAGAATTTGGTGAGATTCTTCCCGGTAGAATTCTTGATAGTGCTGGTGGTGTAAACCTGCTCTTTTCAACTGGTAGCGCTATAGCTGATGCAGTTATTCTAAAGTCAAGTGGTAGTTTTAAAGGTGTTTCTATCATATCAAGAGAGGATTTTTCGTATCCGGACATTGCTGTTGACATGCGATTTTTCCCTTCATTGATTGATAAGGAGAAGAGGAGTCTTTTTAATCAGCTTGAGATTATGTTCGGCGTTGTTAAAGATTACTTTACGCCTGAGAACTTTTATCTTATAGATAGGGAAGGCTACTGTGTGCCTTATCTAAAAGAGTTCTTTACGCCGGATGTTCCGTTTGAGATTTGTTCTAAACCTTTAAAAAAGCGCATTGTCGTCCTTGATCCGAATGCTGATGAGACGCTGACGCGGGACGATGTTGATGAAGATACTGTCCTTGTTTTTGGAGGTATTGTTGATCACGGTGAGCGGTTAAAAGGTGCTACCGCTGAAATTTACCGTGGGGCTGTTCACAGAAAAATTGCTTACAGAGGTTCAGTACTTCCGGTTTCAGACAGAATCAACGAACTTACAAAGCTGTTGTGTGATTTTCTCACGTGCACCGATTCCCTTGAGGAGGTTATAAGACGGAATCTTACCAGACAGGCAAAGTTAAGGATTGCGAGAGAATCCGTTGCTGCTAATTTAAAAAGAATTAAAGATGTAAACGGCGTTCATAAATGTTTACCGCTCTCTTTTTACAATCAACTTGCTGAGGGATTTTCCCTTAAAGATTTCCACTTTCGCAAGGCTTCAAAGCACGTAAACGGATTTACAGTCGTAAAAGATGAAATTCTTGATAAAATAATAAAAGAAGAAGCTGTAAAAGGCAGAAAAATTTTGCAGATAGAGGGTTTAATTGATGGGTATATTGTCAAGAAGTATCCTTGAACTTATTGGAAATACGCCTCTTTTTGAACTTACCGTTGAAGGTGTGACCTTTTACGCAAAACTTGAAATGTTTAATCCCGGCGGCAGTATAAAGGACAGAGTTGCCCTTTCTATCGTTGAGGATGCAGAGAAAAGAGGGCTTTTAAAGAAGGGAAAGAGAGTAATAGAGGCTACAAGCGGAAACACGGGAATAGGTCTTGCCCTTGTCTGTGCTGCAAAAGGTTACGGCTGCACGATTGTTATGCCGGAAAACATGAGTGAGGAAAGAAAGAAGATACTGAAGGCTTACGGTGCTGAACTTATTTTAACGCCTGCTTCTCTTGGAATCCCCGGTGCTATTGGAGAGGTTGAAAGGCGAATATCTGAAAATCCCGATTTATACTTTCCTGCCCGGCAGTTTAAAAATCCTGCAAATATAAAAGCTCACTACGAAGGTACTGCTGTTGAGATACTGGAACAGCTTGGAGAGATTCCCGGTTCTTTTGTAGCCGGAGTCGGAACAGGCGGCACGTTAACGGGTGTTGGCAGAAAGTTTAAAGAGGTAAATCCTGATGCCGTTATTGTTGCGGTAGAACCTGAAGAATCCGCTGTTATATCCGGAAGCAAACCCGGCATCCATAAGATTCAGGGAATAGGTGCCGGTTTTATTCCTGAAACACTTGATATGTCTGTTGTTTCTTTCCCTATCACTGTAACTTTTGATGAGGCAAAGTATTACTGTGAAAAACTTGCCGGAGAGTTTGGAATACTTGCCGGTATCTCTTCCGGTGCAAATATCGCCGCTGTTTTAAAAGCCTTTAAAGATGGGAAGCTTAAAACACCTGTTGTTACAGTTTTTCCTGATACCGGCGAGCGTTACCTTTCAACTGAACTGTTTGGATAGGGGGCTGTTATAGAGATAAGAAAAATAGAAGGTATTATCCCTGCTGAAGCAATAAGCAGGAATCTTCCAGCAAAGCTTCAGGATTTTTCACGGAGAGATATGGAGAAGCTTCTCTCTTCTGTCATTCAGGGAGAGAGGAAGGGTGATTCTACCGATGAGTTAAAAGGAAAAAAATTAAAACTGAAATTTCTCGGATATACGGAAGATGGAAAGGCAAAGATTTTAGTTGGAAACAGAGTAATTGTTGCTGAGGTTGACGTTGATGAAGAGTTTGAACCGGGGCAGATTCTTACTTTTATCATAAAGTCCTTGTCGCCGAAGCTTGAGCTAAAGCTTGTAGAGATTGATCCTGAGTGGGCGCAGAAGTTCATTCTGAAATCGCTTCTACCTTTTCTTGATGCCGATTCGTTTGAAAAAATCGTTTCTATATATTTAAAGAAACACTACCCTGAAGTCTGGAATGCCGGGACTTTTGATGATAAGTTTTTTGCAAACTTTCTCTCTTCTCTCTTTTCATCCGAAACGATTTTTAAATTGATTGCCGCCGCTAAAGAGCTTGTCGCTTCTTCACGGGGAAAACTTTCAGAAGAAGATTATAAAAAGCTACTTCTTGCCATTATGGCTTTTTACTTTCTGCCTGTCGGAGATGTCGTTCTTTTCCCTATCAAAATTAAAGATACTGACATAGATGTTTACTTTGAAAAAGAGGAAGACGGGGTTAAGGTGGAGATTGAAATTAACAGGAAAGGCATCTCTGTATTTGTCTCTCTTTTTGTTATAAATAATGAAGTTTCTGTTGACTTTTTAACAGAGGATGAGAGGATTTTAAATAAACTTAAGCTTCTTGATGAACAGTTAAAGAATAAGCTGCTTTCTGCAGGGTTTGTTCCCGTTGCTGTCTCTTACAGATTGGAAAGACCGCCTGATAAAAGTCAGATAGAGACCGTAAGGTTAAAACTTTCAGGCAGAATAAACATCTCTGTATAATGTTCACAGGAAAGCTTTTTCTTTTATCTTTTCTGGTAGGTTTTTAAGTATTGGATGATTTTTGATGTGGTTTCTGTCGTTTTCGCCGTTGATATTTCTTATAATCACCCTGCCAGAGCCTTTTCCGTATGCGTTTGTAAAGTCATAAACGGCACCTATGATTGTTAACTTTCCACTTTCTACGATGTGACCGTACATTTTCATGGCTTCTGATACCTGGTAGTCAACGTTTTTTTCAACACCTTCAAGCCACATCTTTTTAAAGTTATCGCTTCTTTTCACCGTTGAAAGAGGTATGTGGAGATGGTCAAGGGTGTTTTTAATGTTTATCGGTTCGTCTGAATAGTTGCTTAATGCTGCCTTTACGGCACCGCAGTGGGTATGTCCCAATATCAGAAGGATAGGTGTTTTCAGGTTGTAGATGCCAAAATCTATTGAACCTCTTGATGGTGCAATCTGATTGCCGATGTTTGTTATGAGGAAAATTTTGTCTGTTGGATCTTCGAAAAATATTGTTGCGTGGACTCTTGCGTCTGAGCAGTTTACCATTGTTATTACCGGATGCTGGCACTCTATAAACGGTTCAAAGTAGGATTTATCGCGGGAATTAACCCAGTTGCTGTTTCCCTCTATCAAAGCTTTTAAAATTGTTTCCTGTGCTTCCACCGGTTAACTGCCTCCTTACATAGATAAATTGTGTTTTATTCTATCACCTTAACTTATGTTCCTTGAAAAAGATACCTGTAAACTATAATATTAAACGATAACTGATTACAACTACAGGAGGCGGTCGTGGAACGGGAAAAACTTTACATATTTGATACTACTCTTCGGGATGGTGAACAAACCCCTGGTGTTAACCTGACGGTTGACGAAAAAGTTCAAATAGCAAAGCAACTTGAAAGGCTTGGCGTTGACATAATAGAGGCTGGATTTGCGATAAGTTCGCCTGCCGATTTTGAAGCTATTAAAAGGATAGCTGAAGAAGTGAAAAATTCAACAGTCTGTTCTCTTGCAAGGGCCGTTGAAGCAGATATAAAAGCTGCGTGGGATGCGCTTAAAAGTGCTGCAAGACCGAGAATTCACACATTTATAGCAACATCGGACATTCACCTTAAGTATAAGTTGAGAATGACAAGAGAAGAGGTTTTAAAGCGTGCTGTTGACGCTGTCAAGATGATTATTGACATAAGTGAAGGAAGAGCTGAAGTTGAATTTTCACCTGAAGATGCCGTAAGAACGGAACTTTCTTACCTCTATGAAGTTCTTGAGGCTGTTATAGAAGCGGGGGCAAAAGTTGTTAACATTCCTGATACTGTGGGATATGCTATTCCGGATGAGTGGCACGATAGAATCCTCGCCATAAAGGAGAATGTTAAGAATATAGACAAAGCCATAATAAGTGTTCACTGCCATAACGATTTGGGACTTGCCACTGCTAACTCTCTACTTGCAGTTAAGGCAGGTGCAAGGCAGGTTGAATGTACGATAAACGGCATTGGTGAAAGAGCCGGTAACGCTGCAATGGAAGAGATTGTAATGGCTATAAAAGTTAGAAAGGACCAATTTCCTGTTTATACGGACATAGATACTACACAAATTTATAGAACATCTCAGCTTGTAAGCAGGCTTACAGGAATTATCATTTCAAGAACAAAGCCTATCGTTGGTGACAACGCTTTTGCTCACGAATCCGGGATTCATCAACACGGCGTTCTTGCAAAGAGAGAGACCTATGAGATCATGAAACCTGAAGATATCGGACTTAAAGAATCTAAAATCGTTCTCGGTAAGCATTCAGGAAGTCATGCATTCAGGAAGAAGCTTGAAGAAATGGGCATAGAGCTCTCAGAGGAGAAATTAAAAGAAGCATTCAAGAGGTTTAAAGAGCTTGCCTCCAGGAAGAAAGAGATATTTGATATTGATATTGAGCTTATTGTTGAAGGTCTTGAGGAAGGAGCAAGGGACAAAAATTACAAACTTCTTTACAATCAGGCCGTGAGTGGTGAGGGTATTATTCCTTCGGCTACCGTTAAGATAGATACGCCTCACGGCGAAAAGTTAGGACTTGCAGTCGGTAACGGTCCTGTTGATGCTACTTACAAGGCGATTAAAAATGCCCTTAACATAGGTGATGAGATTCAGCTTAAAGATTTCAAGATAAGGGCTTTGACATCTGGAACAGACGCTCTTGCTGAAGTTTTCCTTACGATAGAGTTTGAAGGAATGAGCGTTAGTGGTAGAGGTGTTGACCCCGATATAGTTAGAGCTTCAGCTCTTGCTTTCCTTGAAGCACTTGACAGACTTGAAAAGAGGAAGAAAAAGCACCATTGAAAATTGGAATAAAAGGGCGAAGTGTTAATCACTTCGCCTTTTACAAACCTTCACATTATTATCAGTGAAAAGGTTAGAGATGCGAAAAACAGAAAAAAGCTGGCCAGGTGGAATATTAAGAGGTATTTTCCCGCTAAATTATCAAACTTATTTTTAAATAATTTGAAAGCTATTAGATTTGCAAGTGAACCTACAAGCGTTCCAAATCCACCTATATTAACACCTATTAAAAGGCTTTTCCACAGTTTCGTAAATTTGGCAAGCAGTAGTGCGGCCGGTACGTTGCTTATTATCTGGCTTAAAAAGGCACTGTAAATCAGTGTTCTTTGGGGATTCATAAGGGAAAATTTTAGTATTGAACTAATGTTTGATGTAAAACCGAAGAAAGCTAAAAATGTAAGCAGCAGAAAATAATCAACCTCTTTGAGTATGTTTTTGTCTTTGATTAGGGCGTAAAGAGGCGGAATTATGCTTACTTCTACAGGGAAGATGTGAAATATTACGCCGATGAATATGATAAAGAAGGCACTATATACGATAGCTTTCGTTCTGTTTATTTCTTCTTCGTGCTCTCTCTCTGTTATGTTAATGTTCTTTCTGCCAAAAAAGAGCGCAAGTCCTACTATGATTGAAAAAGAGAAAATGAAAAACGGAAGGATTGCCCCCATAAAGACTGCAGGATGTAAGTGGTAGTAGTAATAAATGAAAATGTTTTGAGGGTTGCCGAACGGGGTTAGAGCAGATGCTCCGTTAACAGACAGGGCTTCCAATATAACAAGCAGCATTATTTTTTCTTCAGGTATGGAGAGAGATAAAGTGAGGGGAACAACCGTAAAAAGTGCCACGTCGTTTGTTACGAACATAGATAGCCCACCGGACAGAATTGTGAGCTTCAGAAATGGATTTCCTTTTTCAAAAAAGGATGCAACTTTTACAAATAAACGGCTTTTCTCAAGGCCTTTTGTAATTACAAGAAAGTTGAACAGAATGACAAGTATTTTAAAATCTCTAATTGTGAGTTTCGGTAGTATTTTAAAAAAGAGTGAAGACAGAACAGTGGCTGTTAGAGCCACGAAAAAGATCCATTCCTCTTTTGCAATTTTGAATAATTTATTCATTTTTAATCTTCTCGAAAATTTTTTCAGATATCAGTTTGAGATATCCGGCGTTTTCTATGTTTCTTAGCCAATCTTTCGGTATTGCATCTATTCCATTGTAGCATCCCGAAAGGGCGCCGGTAAGAAATCCGATTGCGTCGGTGTCGCCTCCAAATTCTCCGTAGGCGTTAACGGCTCTCAAGAGGCTTTTTCTAAAGTCTTTTCCCCACTTCAGGAATATGTAGAGGGAAAGGGCAAACGGTTCAAGGACAAAGTTTCCGTTTCCAAACCTTAAAATAAGTTCGTCTAATTCATCAATGTTCTCTTTTACTGTCGTTATCACCATGTCTATGTAGGATTTTACGATTTCAACCTGAGAGAAAGAGTGCAGGAGTTCTAAAAAGTGCAGTTTTCCCTCTTCCATCTCAAGAAATATTCTTTCTCCTGTGATGGTTGATACTGCAACTGCTATTAGCCCGGCCGTATCAATCAGTATGTCGTCTTTATAAACGATGGAAGCAAGGTGGCTTCCCTCCTGGTATGCCTCTTCGCTGTTGTCCCATCTAAAAAGTCCTGCTGCAACTGCAGGAAGGGCTCCGTCAATCTCTGTTCCTTTCACTCTTGCATCATCTGGCAGAGCGCCGCTTTTGTAAGCGAGGGCAGCGTTAATGTGGCCACCTGCAGGATATCGGTGATTTTTTTCATCTTTTACCCATTCTATAAGTTTTTCAACGTAGAACTCCTCGTCTATCTTTCCCTTTTCGGCGTACATCTCGAGAGCTATGAGGAACATCTGTGTTTCGTGAGAGTACTGTCCCTTTTTTAAAAATGGACATACAGATGAAGGGGAAGGTTCTACAAAGTCTGTGATGGCACCTCCGTAATTTTTCTTTACGGTTTCTCTGTCCATCTCTTCTGTAAGCGTTCCAAGGGCATCTCCTATTGCCCCTCCAAAAACTGTTCCTTTTATCCTTTTAAGAAGCACTGTTTCCTCCTTTAAACAGAGTTAATCAGATCCTGAAATGTGAACGTGCTGTGAAATCTCATATCTTCCCTTTCGTAAGGGAAGTCACTCCTGTAGTGGCCGCCTCTGCTTTCTTCTCTTCTCATGGCGCTTATAGCTATGCCAAGTGCCAGTATAGCTCCGTTTTTAACCTCGTAAGATGAATTTGAACGTATCATTCTTCTAAACAGTTCTATTGCTTTTGTCAGTCCACCTCCATCTCTTATGATGCCGGCATACTTCCACAATGCCTGTTTAAGGTCCTTCATTGTAAAGGTTTCATCTGTAGTTTTTCTTACAAGAGGTGGAACGTTAAAGGGTATCTTTTCAAAGTCAAGGGACAGGAATCTTAGATCTCTGTACATTCCATAAGCTGTTCTTTCGCCGAATACAATACATTCAAGGAGAGAATTGCTGGCAAGCCTGTTTGCACCGTGAACGCCTGTGCAGGAAGCTTCCCCTATGGCAAACAGTCCTGTAATGTTTGTTCTGCCGAAGGTGTCAACGTTGATACCGCCAATATAATAGTGAGCAACAGGTGTTATGGGAATAAGATCCTTTTCGGGATCGTATCCGACTTCTTTCAGTTTTTCGGTTATAGTTGGAAAACGCTCCTTGATGTTTATTCCCTTTTCCTTTATGGGCCTGAAGTCAAGGAAAACCTTTCCGCCTGTTATTTTTTTCTGATTTTCGATAGCTCTTGTTACCACGTCTCTTGGAGCCAGCTCCCAGAGCGGATGGTAGTCTCCCATGAATCTTCTGCCGTAAGAATCAACTATTATTGCTCCTTCGCCCCTTACCGATTCCGATATGAGAAAGCAGGTTCCGTCTTCGCAGAATGCCGTTGGATGGAACTGCACAAACTCAAGGTCTCTCAGGACGGCGCCGTAGCGGAGAGCCATTGCTATTCCGTCGCCTGTTGATGTTTCGGGATTTGTGTTCTTTTCATAAAGTCCGGCTGCGCCTCCTGTTGCTATGGCGGTTACAGGTGCATGTATGGCGTAGTATTTACCGTTTTTTTCAAATATGACACCGTAGCATCTGTTGTTTTTCACTATCAGCTCTTTTACAGTTGCGTATTCAATGATATCTCCTCTGTAGCTGTCAAGAAGCGCCCTTTCAACTTCTTCGCCGGTTTTATCCCTGTAATAAACGATTCTTGAAACAGAGTGGGCTGCTTCTTTTGTGAACTTTAAAAGTCCTCTTTCGTCCGTTTCAAAAGTGGCCCCCATTCTTATCAGGTCTATTACCCGTTTTACGCCCTCTTCTACTAAAATTAAGGCGGTTCGTCTATCAACAAGGCCTGCTCCGGCTTTTAGCGTATCTTCGTAGTGGAGAAGAGGAGAATCGTCCGGCGGCAGTGCCACAGCTATACCACCCTGTGCTAACTTTGTTGAACATGTGTCTGCAGTATCTTTTGTAAGTATGCAGACATTTAAACCTACCTGGGACAATTTTGTAGCGCAGAAGAGCCCTGCTGCACCGCTTCCTATTACCACTGCATCATACGTTTTGGGAAATTCTTTTATCTCAACGTTTTTAAGCAATTTCATCTTTTACTCCTAATCTATTGTAAGGATAAAGGCGTCCGGGAATAGTTTCCTGATTTCTTCCTTTTTCTCCTGTGCTTTAACGTATGTAAGTTCCGGGCCAACAACAACCCTGTATAGTCCGTAAGCCATTACGATGTCTGCCTTTATTCCCGATTTTTTTACTTTATCCATGAAAGCTTTGGCGTTTGAATACTCTTTGAATGCAGCAAGCTGGACGAAGAAGTTGCCTTTTTGGTAGTTTTCCGTTACGTAGTGGTGGTCTTCTTTTCTTCCAAGGGCAATTATTTTCACCTTCGCCGTGCCTTTACCTAAGATGCCTAACTTTTCAGCGGCTGCGAAAGATAAGTCTATTATCCGTCCGGGGACGAAAGGTCCTCTATCATTTATCTTTACTATGGCTGTTTTTCCGTTTTCAAGGTTTATTACCTTAACGTACGTTCCGAGGGGGAGTGTTTTGTGAGCAGCGGTCATCTTGTACATGTTGTAGATTTCGCCGCTTGCCGTTTTCCTGCCGTGAAAGTTTGGTCCGTACCACGAGGCTATACCTATCTGTTCAAAGCCTTTACTGTGTTTAAGTACGCAGTAGCTTTTCCCGTTTACTCTGTAAATGGACTGGCATCCTTTAACAAGAGTGGATTTCTTTATAGTTTTAGCAGTTATTGGAGCCTTAATTTCTGGTGAGCCCTCTGGCCCTACCAGTGTGATACAACCGGAAATTAACGGTGCTATTAATATTACTGCCGCTTTTTTCTTCATACTCACCTCGGAAGTTTTCTCGTTGCAACAGTTGTGATTTTATATAATTTTATCCTCTCTTAAAATTACTACCGGAGGCGTTATGAAGATAGCCCTTGCAAGTGACCACGGCGGGTTCAGGTTGAAGGAAGTTATAAAGAGGTATCTTGATGAACTTGGTATTGAGTACGTTGACTTTGGCACGTTTTCGGAAGACTCTGTTGATTATCCGGATTATGCCTTAAAAGCTGCAAAAAGTATAATAAATGGTGAGACCGATAGAGGGATCTTTATATGCGGTACGGGTATTGGTATTTCTATTGCTGCAAACAAGGTTCCCGGAATTAGAGCGGCGCTTTGCTACAACATATTTGCTGCTGAAATGTCAAGAAGGCATAACAATGCAAATGTGCTTGCCCTTGGGGGAAGAGTTATAGGTGATGAACTTGCAAAATCAATAGTTAAAACGTGGCTTGAAACACCGTTTGACGGCGGAAGACACGAAAGGCGAATAAGAAAGATAGCAGAGATAGAGAAAACATTCATCTCTGAGCAGGAAAAATAATTTTCAGGAGGAGATAGATGAGAGGAAAAGTTAGAGAGTTTGACCCGGAAGTTTTTGAGGCGCTTAAGTGTGAGTACAGGCGTCAGAATGAACATCTTGAGCTCATTGCTTCTGAAAACTTCACAAGTGAAGCTGTTATGGAAGCTCAAGGTTCAGTTCTTACAAACAAGTATGCTGAAGGACTTCCGGGAAAAAGATACTACGGTGGATGTGAATGTGTAGATATCGTTGAGAAGCTTGCAATTGAAAGGTGTAAAAAACTTTTCGGTGCCGAGCACGTAAACGTTCAGCCCCATTCCGGTTCTCAGGCGAATCAAGCTGTTTACCTTGCCGTTCTAAAGCCGGGCGATACGATTCTCTCAATGAACCTTTCTCACGGTGGACACCTTTCTCACGGTTCACCTGTAAACATGACAGGTAAGTACTTTAAGGTTGTTCAGTACGGTGTCAGGAAAGACACTGAAACGATAGACTTTGACCAGGTTGCCCAGCTTGCAAGAGAACATAAGCCAAAACTTATAATCTGCGGTGCTTCTGCGTATCCGAGAATTATAGACTTTGATAAATTTAGAGAGATCGCTGACGAGATTGGTGCTTATCTCATGGCTGACATAGCTCACATTGCCGGTCTTGTCGTTACCGGACTTCATCCTTCACCGATGGAAGCCTGCCACTTCGTTACAACGACAACACACAAGACACTCAGAGGACCCCGCGGTGGCGTTACAATGTGTAAGGCAGAGTTTGGTAAGGAGATAGACAAGGCTGTGTTCCCGGGACTTCAGGGTGGTCCTCTCATGCACGTCATAGCTGCTAAGGCCGTTGCTTTCAAAGAAGCGATGACACCGGAATTTAAGGCTTATCAGGAACAGGTTGTTCTTAACGCAAAAGCTATGGCTGAGGAACTTCAGAAGGAAGGGTTCAGAATCGTATCCGGCGGAACAGATAACCATCTTATGCTTGTTGACCTTACAGATAAAGGTATTACAGGAAAAGAGGCAGAAGCTGCTCTTGGAAAGGCTAACATTACGGTTAACAAAAATACAATTCCTTTTGATACAAGAAGTCCATTTGTTACAAGTGGTATAAGGATAGGTACTCCTGCCGTAACGACAAGAGGTATTAAAGAACAGGAAGCAAGAAGAATTGCTCAGCTAATTGCAACTGTTCTTAAGAACATCAATGACGATGCTGTGATAGCAAAGGTTAGAGAAGAAGTTATTGAAATTTGCGGGAAGCACCCGCTCTACCCTGAAATGGCATCACTCTATCAGTAAGAATTTGATTTTTATTTGTGGAAGGCGGGCTTTTAAGCCCGCCTTTTTTGTTAGAAGTTGAACATTTTGCTGACTGATTCACCAAAGTGAATTCTTCTTATTGCTTCTGCAAGCATGCCTGATATAGAGAGAACCTTTGCACCTTCAAATGCTTTATCGCCAAGAGGAATGGTGTCTGTAACAACAACCTCTTTCAGGACACCTTCTTTAACAGCTTTTGACAGCCTTTCAACGGCAGGTCCTGAAAATACGGGATGTGTACATGTTGCGTAAACTTCAGTAGCGCCCC
Source organism: Desulfurobacterium sp. (assembly GCF_027028515.1). Lineage (NCBI taxonomy): Bacteria > Pseudomonadati > Aquificota > Aquificia > Desulfurobacteriales > Desulfurobacteriaceae > Desulfurobacterium > Desulfurobacterium sp. Next base: position 12,384 of record NZ_JALVIW010000004.1, read on the forward strand.
TTTCTTTTATTGCCTTTGCGGCGTTGACGATTGTTCCGGCAGTATCTATGATGTCATCAATGATAATTGCCTTCTTTCCTTCAACTTCACCTATGATGTTCACAACCTCTGCAACGTTTGGTTTAGGTCTTCTTTTGTCTATTATTGCAATCGGTGCGTTAAATACCTTTGCAAAGTTTCTTGCCCTGGCAACGCCACCAATGTCAGGTGACACGATAACTGTATCTTCTTCATCAAAGCCAAGTCTTAAGAAGTAGTCTGCAAGAACCGGTCTTGCTTCGAGGTGATCAACAGGCAGGTCAAAAAAGCCTTCTACCTGCTTTGCGTGAAGGTCAACAACAACTATGTGGTTAACGCCGGCAACACTGATAATATCTGCAAGTAAACGTGCGGAGATAGGATCTCTTGGATTAACTTTTCTATCCTGTCTTCCGTAGGCAAAATAAGGAATTACGGCTGTTATTCTTCCTGCAGAGGCTCTCTTGAGCGCGTCTGCAAGCAGAAGTAGTTCCATTATGTAATCATTGGAAGGACTGCACAGAGGTTGGATGATAAAAACATCGTCGTCTCTGACGCTCTCGTTAAGCACAACCTGAATTTCGCCGTCGCTGAACCTTCCTACGGTGACATTGGCAAGAGGAATTCCAAGGTGTCCTGCAACGGCTTTTGCAAGTTCTGGGTTTGCGTTTCCTGTAATCAGTTTTACCTGATTCATTGATACCTCCATCTATCCGATTAATTGTTTAAATTTCTTTACATTTTCTTCTATATTACCTTTAAACACGGCTGAACCTGCAACTGCAACTTCAACGCCGGCGGCGATTATTTCGGAAACGTTATCAAGCTTTACGCCGCCGTCTATCTCTATTAGAAATTTTAAGTCTTTTTCCTTTTTCCACTTTTTTAGCTTTTTAACCTTTTCAAGTGTTTGTGGAATGAACTTTTGACCGCCAAATCCCGGGTTTACAGACATTACGAGAACAAAATCAACAAAGGGCAGGATGTCTGTTAGAAATTCCACCGGAGTTGCAGGATTTATAACAACGCCTGCTTTTTTATCCAATTCTTTTATCATTGATACAGTTCTATGGAGGTGAATCGAAGTTTCAAAGTGAACAGATATCCAGTCAGCGCCGGCATCGGCGAAGGCTTTCACGTACTTTTCGGGCTCTACTATCATAAGATGAACGTCAAGGGGCTTATCAGTGACTTTTCTTATGGATTCTACAACGCAGGGGCCTATGGTGATGTTTGGAACAAAACGGCCGTCCATCACATCAACATGAATGACGTCTGCGCCTGCCTGCACAGCCTTTTTAATGTCTCTTTCCAGGTTTGCAAAATCTGCCGAGAGGATGGAAGGGGCAAGTAGAGCCATTTAAAACCTCCAATAACTATTCTACATCAGAGAGTCAGATACCTGAATTATAGATAATGTTTCAGTAGTATGACAGTCTTCGTCTAAAAATTTGTAAAAATGTCGGTGTTGATTATTGACACCGGAGAAGGAAATGCCTATATTATTCACCGTCAAGGTTCCCCGGTAGCTCAGCGGGTAGAGCGGGTGGCTGTTAACCACCAGGTCGCTGGTTCGAGGCCGGCCCGGGGAGCCATTTTTTATTTAGATACTACAAAAACAAATGGAACAACGTATCTACAAAAACAAAAAGAAATGGAACAACATATCATTACATGTAATTACATATCACTCTTCCGAAATCTAAAGTCTTTCAATAAATATTAGAGTTTTATAAAAAAGGGTGTTCCGTTTTTCCGTGAATGGTGTCCAGAAACGTGATATATCACGTGATATATCACTTTGCAATCAAAATAGTTAAGCAGCCAAGAAGTGTCATGAAGATGTCCATGAAATCCGGTGTGTGATTTGGATGGTTAAGGTCGTAGATTTCTTTTGCTGTAGCTATAATTAAAGTGCTTATGATGGCTAAAGCATGAGGAGAAAAATTCTTCAAGCTGTTCTTTTTCCTCCTGAGATAGGGCGGAGAAGCTGAGCCTGAATAGGATTTTCGGTCTGCTCCAGCGCTGGCGAACCTGTTCAACGCCGTTTTCAAACGTTACGGCGATTACAGGATCCATGTATTCTTTGGTTATTTCTACTTCCGGAGGGATAGGCAGGATATCCATATACGCTCCCGGCTTCTTTTATTCCCTTTGAAATTGGGCTTGGCCGGGAGTAGATGCTGTTTACTGTGGCGATTGAACAGGACATTCTTGAAAAATAGTAAGGTCAATGCCGAGGCGTTTCATTAGGTCCAAAAAATAGTCAAGCAGTTCAGGCTGCTTTTCTGCTATGCGGGCATAAATCTTAGGTAAGTATTTTTTGTCAATGGCCCTTACTTCTTCTCCGTCAAGTTTTACTCTAAAATACCAAAAATCCTCAAGATCTGCTAAAACACTAAGCCGGTTTTCAGGCTCAACTTCCTCTACCCAGCCTTTCAAGAAGTCTTCGTATTTCTCTACTCTCTCTCTGTATGTCCTCATTGAGCAGTATCTCCTCTATAAGCTCTCCTTTTTCATAAAGCCTGTTATGTTTCCACTCTCCCCAGTTCTTAAATATATCCAATTCATGAGCGGTGACTACTTCACCTGTTGGTTCTAAGAAAATAGCCAACCTATTCTTGGAGCTGTATATAACAATTCTGTTGAACTCCGCCTTAGGAGAAATTAATAGAGCTACTTTATCAACGTGAGCCAAAGTTTGAAGGAATTTTAGTGTATATTCTTTTTGATAGCCCATTAGCTTCCGGGATAGCGCCCTGGCTTTTTTCCAGTTAGTTGTTCCAAGTTCTTTTTTCACTCTTTCTGGAATAGCATGTCTTCTAATGTGGGTCCAATACGTCCTTGAAGAAGGGAAAGTTTTGCGGAATATCTCAACAGCTTCTTCTAAGGTCTTAGCATTTAAAAACATAGTTCTGGTATCTCTCAAAATAAGTGTTGTTTGTATCTGCATTTTCTTAACTTTATCCATTCCCTTAACCTCGTTTACTCTGACAGGCACAATATAGCACAGGCATTGAGGGTGGGAGGCAAGGCACTTTTATGTAGTTGAATTTAAGTTATGACTTCGAGTTAATAAATATTGAAATTTTATTATTCACTTTTTCTATTGTTTAAATTGCTATACTGCATAAAGGAAGTATAAAGGAAGTTCGGAAATTTAGAAAAGAGGAGAATACTTTTTAATACTTAAGATTGGTTAATTCTATAAGGATATTTGCTATCTTTCTTTCTCATCATAGAAGAACTACAGAATAACTGAAATAAGGAAAATGCACTAAGTTTGGGAGAAAAATATTGAAAAAATATTGAAATGGTGCGGGAGGCGGGATTTGAACCCGCACGCCCGTAAGGGCACTGCCCCCTCAAGACAGCGCGTCTGCCGATTCCGCCACTCCCGCAACTGTCTTGCGTAGCAGAAAATATAGGATTATTCCTTATAGGTGTCAACTGCTTTTAAGCAATTTTTCAAGAATAATACGGATGTCCTTTTCTGACGGTATCCTGGGGAGGTTTGCCATTAAGATTTTCTTTGCTATTGCAAGCGATACGAAACTGCTTATGTCGTCTTCACTTACACCGAGCGGTCTGAGTGTTTCTGGTTTACCCAAAAATCTCAGGAAATCTTCTATCTTTTTCACGATTTCATAAATGTTACTGCTTTCTATTCCCATAGCTCTGCCAATAGATAGAAGTTCATCTTTTGCGGAAAGTCCGTAGAATTCAAGGACTGGTGAGAGGAATATGGCGTTTGCAAGTCCGTGGGGTATGTCATACATGACACCAAGGATGTGCGCCAATGTGTGGACAAGTCCTGCCCCCGCATCCGTTATCGCCATTCCACCGAGCATGCTTCCGAGCATAACTTTTTCTCTCGCTTCTATGTCTCTTGGATTTCCAAAAGCACGCGGTAGATATTTTGTTATTAGCTTAATACCTTCAAGAGAATAGAGTTTTGATATTGGGGTTGCTCTTTTGGAAACTAAAGCTTCTATACAGTGGGTAAGTGCGTCTATACCCGTGTTTGCCGTTACGTAGGACGGCATGGTCACTGTAAGTTCGGGATCATCAATTGCGATTACAGGAAAAAGATAGCTGCTTATAAGAGGCGCTTTTTTCCACTCTTTTTTGTTTGTCAGTACGGCGTATGGTGTTATTTCTGAGCCCGAACCACTTGTTGTTGGTACGGCAACGAGGGGAACGGCTGGCTTTTTAAAGCACTCAGGTACTCCGATAAATTCTTCCACATCTCCTTCATTGTTTAAGAGACCGGAAATAACCTTTGCAAGATCAATGGCACTTCCCCCTCCAATTGCCACAATGAGGGAAGGATTGAAGTCTTTTACCTTTTCTGTGAGTTCTTTTGCAAGTTCCACCGATGGGTCAGGCATTACATCGTTAAATATTTCAACGTTTTCAAACTGCTTTTTCACAAAGTCGGCATAGCCATTGCGCAGGGCTGATTTTCCACATATTACGGCTACTTTTGAAGTATCAAGCCCGGCACTTTCACATTCGTCCTTCAGCTTTAGAAACGTTTTTCTTCCAAATATTACTTTTGTTGGCATGTGATGTTTAAGTGTTTTCATCTCTTTCCTCTTATACTATTTTTTTAATTATACCGTTTCAATCTCTTTAAGTATCCTTTCTGCCGCTTCTTCCATGTTTTCTGCTGCCGTTATCGGTCTTCCAACGACAATGAAATCCGTTCCGGCACGTTTCGCCTGAGAAGGTATCATGATTCTCTTCTGGTCATTTTTTGCCGCCCATTCCGGTCTGATGCCGGGTGTTACTGTTATAAAACCTTCTCCGAAGTTTTCTTTTATGAGTTTTATCTCTTTCGGGGAACATACAACACCGTCAAGTCCCGCCTTCTTTGCTATTTCGGCAAGTCTCAGCACTTCGCTTTCGACATCTCCCTCTACCCCTATTGTTTTTAGATCATTTTCATCCATGCTGGTTAAAATGGTAACGCCAATCAGCAGAGGTCTTTTTACCCCCATCTTTTCGGCATATTCCCTGTTAAAGTCTGCCACCTTTTTTAAAAATTCAAATCCTCCGAGGGTGTGAACGTTGTACATGAAAACTTCGTTTTCTATTGCTACTTTTGCTGCACCGCACACGGTATTGGGAATGTCGTGAAACTTTAAGTCGAGGAAAACGCCGCATCCTCTGCTGTGGATTTCTTTCACAACGCTGAATCCCCCTCTTAAAAATAGTTCAAGGCCAACTTTGAATGTTCTAATTTTTCCTTTAAGTTTATCAACTGTTTCAATCGCAGTCCCTTTGTCGGGGAAGTCGAGGGCAACAATAACCATTGTAAAACCTCCAAATTTGCTTGAAGCTAATTTAATGCTTTTGTGATTTGAATTGGTAACTTCCCTTGATTTTTTTACAAAATTTTTACATAATTGACGTGATGCTTGAGATAGAAACACTTTTCTAAAAATATACCAGACAAGGAGAGGAGCGATGGGACTGAACATCGTGCAGAAGATAATCAAA
>NZ_JALVIW010000005.1:0-2110 GCF_027028515.1 Desulfurobacterium sp.
TCTAAAAATACGGACAGCATACCTGTAGTTCTTGTCTGGAGTAGCTGAATGATAAAGTGCAACGGCATTTGCGTTGTATCCAAACTTTTTAACATTTTCTCCAACTATATCACAGCAGATTTTTGCCGATTCATTTATATCAAAGGCTTTTTGTATAAGGTTTTTATACCTCTTATGCCACACACCGTAGTTGATCTGAAAAGGCCCAAGGTCAATATTTTTAAATCCCAGTTTCACAAGGTAGTCGGCAAAGAGTACACACACTTCTCTGCTGGGACATCTATATAATGTTCCCCATCCCTTTATACGAACTACCGGTGAAGAGGCCAGGTGGTATTTCTGTACCTGTCTGTTAAAGAAATCCAGAACTTCTCTTCCGGGTTTTCGGCCGTTAATCCTTACAACATAAGGGTAGATAAGGTTGCCTTCCCTGTATCCTTCAGCGAGAAGAATGGCTTTAACTACGGCCTCTTCTACTCCCTTTTTCTTGCAGTATTCCCGCCAGGTTTCCCCGTAAGAAACAACAGGTATCAGCAAAAACAACAGTAATAGTAGTACTCTCATTGTTCCACATAAGAAATTAGGTTTTTCAATAGGGTTTTCCTGTCTTTGTCAACCGGTATAAATGTAGGCTCTTTAAACAGCAGAGAACCGTCCTTTAAAACCTGTTTACTGCCGAATTTAACCATAACATACCTGTTTTCAGCTCTATCCTTAAAGAACATAACGAGCCTGCTGTTTCCAAGTACCCCGTTGTAGAAAAAGTGGCTGTAAACATAAGAATAAAACGAATCAACAGTTTCGTATATAGAGCAGTTTCTAACTTCTTCCACTATTACGAAATATACAGGATTTTCATACTTTACAATACCTGGAATTATTGTAGCAATACAGAAATTCTTGTTTGGTTTCTCTTTCCACGACTTGAACTTTTTCGGGTAGAGGAATATTTCCTTCTCTCCCGGAATAACCTGTTCCATAGTTTCTTTTCCTTTAGTTCAGGTATAATTAATTTTATCACAGGTGTTAAACTGTTATTCGGGAGAGGAAAAAATGAAAGCCAATTTGAAAAAGATAGGCTTTTCTCTTATGGGAATATCTTTTCCTGTAAAGTACATTCTTGTCTATAGTGGACATGTAGGACTGGGATTTGTCATTTCCCTCCTTTTATACTACATAGGATCAGGACTTGTATTCCGTGAGTTCTACATAGAAAACAACAAAGAACTGCTAAAATCCTTTTCCGTTGTAATAGGTTCATACATAGCTTCCCAAATTTTTCTTATATTCGGAAAACAGAGTTTGATACTTCTTCTGTTTTACTTTTTCTTCTATCTGCTTTACCTGATATATTTTTACAGGTTTTCCAAGCAATACATAAAGAAAACCGTTGAGGAATTTAATTACTGGTTTATAATGCTTTTAGTGATGTCTTTTATGATATTTGACTTGACCTTTTTAATTTACTTTTATCTCGCAAAAGTATCTAAAAGTCTAACCGACGGGAGCAAAGTACCATAAAGATTCTCCGTATGGCGTAGGTGTAAAGAAACTTATGCAGTTTTTTCCGATTATTTCTTCACGGAAGGAAACCGGAGCTACTGCTACACGGTGGGAAATTCCACTAACCCGTATTACAGCCAATCTTTTTTCGTTTTCGAAATACAGGTTTTCAACAAATACCTGATTTAACTGAATAGAATTTTTTATACTTGTATTTAACATGTAGTCTGAAAAGTATCTATCAATGTATGAGTTTATAAAGTTTTCGGTTCGCCTGCTGTATTTAAAGTAAACTCCGGTTTCTTTCAAACGGTTCTTTTTAGAGAAATAGTTATAGCTTGTAATTATCAGGCCAGAACTTATACCACAAACAATTTTTTCGTGTACGGAGTCAAAGATAATATTAAAGTATCCACCGTAAGTCTGAAAGATACGGCTGTTGGTATAGATAAACTCTTTTACAGCTTCGTAGTCAATGAACGGGTTGTAGGTATTCATTATTAATGTAACAAGTACCCCCTTTTTTAATTTCGGTTCAATTTGTAAAATACGACTTTTGTAAACATAGCTTCCCACAAAAGGAACACTTGCTATCAAGACTTTATTC
>NZ_JALVIW010000006.1:0-2102 GCF_027028515.1 Desulfurobacterium sp.
CATTATCAATCCCGAACTTCCTGTTGAGAAAAAGTATCAATCTTTTGTTCAGAATGTAGTTCAACCTATGGTGAACTATATGCAGAATGTAAGCAAGTTTACTGAAATGGCTGTTGAGAAAGGCGTGTTTAATGGTGAAGTTAAAGAGATTCTGAACTACCTTGATAGTGCATTAAGAAGTGAAATTACGGCTGAATATATCAACCTGATAAGCAACTTTAACGCATTCTACTTCTACGGAATAAAGCAGTCAGTAGAAAGCAAGGACATTCAAAATGTTATTGACTTTGTTAAGTATGTTGCAGAACACCACGAAGAATTTGCCAAGAAACTTATCCCCGGCTTTGAGCCGGATATTGACCTTGTTCCCATAAAGGATAAGGACGTCTTTGACTTTAAAAAGTTCAATTATGTAGCGTTAACACCGCTTCTTAAGGAATATGTATCTCCCGGTGAAGTACTGGTAAATGCTAAAAAAGGAATAAAAGATCCTCAAAAACTCATTGAGGAATCTATTGTTTCTATTTATCACTTCTTTATGGCTCAGGGTTCAAGTGCTACAATGCTTGTAAAGGTTAACTACTACAACCCTGATGAGACGATAAGAAGGGTTAAGCTAAACAACTACAAGTTCAGGAGGTAAGTATGAAAGGAGTTGAGGTTTTAAAGAAGATTCGTAGTGGTAATCTGGATTTAACTTTAGATGAACTTAAAGCTGAGGTTGACGGATACGGTCAAACTGTAGCTCACATTCTTGCCAAGAAAGTTTATCCACAGCAGGAGAGGTTGATTCTCTTTGATGTAGTTGACGACAAACAGCTTGACAGCGTTTTACCGATATCGACTCCTTACGGGTGGAGTGTTTTACATCAGATATCCGAAAGTGGAGAAGTGGTTCATCTAACGGACTATAGGAGAAAGCTCTATCTTTCTCTCAGGGAAGGAGAATTTGGAGATACACCTCTTCACGTTCTTGCACGTTCTAATCCAGGTAAGTTTTTAAAAACTTTTAGTCCTTATAAGGATATTCAGTTCTATACCGTTCCTAACCTCTACGGAGATACACCTGCACACATTCTTTCAAGGCTGAACTATCTTGAGATTCCCGATACAGACGACTTTTTAGCTATTTTGACCAGTTCTAATGTTAACGGTGAGACGGTAGCTGAAATTCTTTTCTTAAACGGTAAAAGGTTTAAGAACCCGAAAATTTTAAATCTTGAGCTTTCTTTTCTTAACAGGAGTATAGGAGAAATTCAATCCTACGGAGAAAGGAGGGCACAATGAGTGCGATAACTTCCGAAAGTACTCCTACCAGCCTTTTACTACCGTTTGAGGATAAAGAGGCTTCTGCCAGCATTTCGACAATTCTTAACCGTTATGCCGAGCAAAATGCCAGAATTCTTAATAGGGGTAGTACTGCTTATTTTTTAACCGAAATAGTATTAACACTTTTATCTACTGGGAAGGTCAAGGTCTATGATCCCAAAAAAATGCCGTTTTACCTTGCTGGTGTGTTTGAAAACAAAGTTGCATTTACAGATGGTCATTTTATATGGCTGAATAAAAATTACTACAACAAAGTGCAAAAGTTTCACGATTCAATAGTTAACATAGTGTCTGAAATGATAAAAAAGGATAAAGACACCAAAAAAGATATAAATACCTTGAAAAACCTTTATACTTATTCTGATTCAATCCACAGCTTTTCTCCGTATGTATCCAGTCTGCTCGGCCTTATTATGCACGAAGCTTTACACTATATTCTCAAACACGATGTAAAAGTCAGAGGATTTATATCCAACGAACAGGAAAAAACTTTATACAATATCGCTTCTGATATTTACATTAATACCTTAATAGAAATTTCAACTCTACCCAGTCAGACGGACAATATGTTAAACCATTTTATTGATAATGAGAGTGATTGGGGTAATTTGCTTTCAGAACTCATTTTAAATAAAGTAATGGACTTTGAAGATGTTGTAGGCTTTTTCTACATAGCAGAAGAATACGGAAAACGCAAAAAAGAAGTAGAATCGTTCTTTAAAAAGATACAGAACCAAATGCTAAAATCTATGGCCAAAAAAATTGATAAAGAA
>NZ_JALVIW010000007.1:0-17694 GCF_027028515.1 Desulfurobacterium sp.
CAACATCGTGGTCAGGAAAGTGCCGGAATAGCGGTATTTGACGGAAATAAAATCGTTTACCACAGAGATTTCGGCCTTGTTTCCAGCGTTTTTTCCCATAGAATTTTTGACGAACTTAAAGGATTCATAGCCGTTGGACACAACAGGTATTCAACATCAGGCGCTTCTGACTCACCTGACAACATACAGCCAATAGTTGTCTCCTCAAGAATCGGAAAATTAGCTATATCCCACAACGGCAACATAGTTAACGCCCTTATGCTCAGGAAAAAACTTGAAGATGAAGGCTCCATCTTCAGAGGCACCACCGACTCAGAAGTTATAGTTCACTTAATAGTTAAGTCAAAAGCTGCTGCGTTTGAAGACAAAATTGTTGATGCTATTACAAAATTAAAAGGTGCTTTTTCTCTCCTTATCATGGCTGACGATAAGCTTGTAGCTGTAAGGGATCCATGGGGATTTAGACCTTTAGTTATGGGAGAGTTAGAAGGTTCTATCGTCTTTGCTTCAGAAACATGTGCCCTTGATTTAGTCGGTGCCAGGTATATCAGAGATGTTGAACCCGGAGAGATGATAATTGTTTCAAAGGATTCCATTAAAACCATCTATCCATTTGAAGGACTTAACTGCCGCCGTTCCCAGTGTATATTTGAATTTGTCTATTTCTCCCGTCCTGATAGTCACATCTTTGGCAAGAGCGTCTATTCTGTAAGGAAAGAATTTGGAAAAACACTTGCAAAAGAAAATCCCGTTGACGCTGATGTGGTCATAGCCGTTCCGGATTCCGGACTTGTTCCAGCTATAGGTTATTCGGAAGAGAGTGGTATTCCATTTCAGCTTGGATTCATCAGGAATCATTATGTTGGGAGAACATTCATTAAACCAACTCAAAAAACAAGGGACATAAGCGTCAAGGTGAAACTGAATCCTGTTCCTGATGTTTTAAAAGGAAAAAGAGTAATTGTTATAGATGACTCAATCGTTAGAGGTACAACAAGCCGGAAAATTGTAAGAATGTTAAAGGAAGCGGGAGCAAAAGAAGTTCACATGAGAATCAGTTCACCACCAACAAGGTGGCCATGTTATTTCGGCATTGATACACCAACCAGGGAGCAACTTATCGCTTCCAACTATACGATCGAAGAAATAGCTAAGTTCATAGAAGCCGATACACTTGCATACCTTTCCCTCGACGGTATGATAAGAGCTGCCGGCGGAAAAGAGTGCGGTTACTGTACAGCCTGTTTTGACGGCAAATACCCTATTGAAATTCCCGAAGAGATTGTTGAACAGGCTAAAAAAGAGAGATAACTGGTGCGCCTGGCGGGATTCGAACCCGCGACACCAGGATCCGGAGTCCTGGGCTCTATCCAGCTGAGCTACAGGCGCGATAGCTTAGATAAAATATAGTTAAACGGGCTGAAGGTGCAACGTGATGTCAAAGTACTTCAATTATGTCAATCTTATTCTCATAATAATGTCACCTTTCCTTTTTATTTTCCTGCTGTTTAAACTTGCACACCTGCGTTCCGTATGTATAATTGAAAAGAGAAAGATAGCAAAAATGATAGAAGAAATACAAAATTTAAAATCTGAGTATAATAATTTACAGATAAAATATTACGAAATTTTAAAACCAGAAACGGTAGACAACGCCACTAAAAAAATGAAATATTTGAAAGAAAATGAGGTTCTATATATAGAATGAGAAAGTTATATTACCATATAGTTAACTTCTTAAACAAAATTTACTATTTCATTAAACCATTCGAAGATGACAGGCTCAATTCTTTTCTTTTTATTTCTATCTTTCTCCTGCTGCTTTTTATACTTCGTCTCCTGAATTTGTGCTACTTTGATAAATCAAAATACCTGACATTCCTTCAAAGGCAGTACACAGGAAAACTTACCCTGCGGTCTGAAAGGGGAGAAATCTTTGATAGAAACGGAATTCCTTTAGCAGTAAGTAAGAAAACGTGCTCTTTTTACATAAGACCAAAGCTGATAAAAGACAAAAAATTATTTCAGACTATCTTCCTGAATATATTTGGTAACGAAACGGGAATTACAAAATCTGACCTTAAAAAAGCCTTTTCTAAAAATGAAAAATTTGCCTGGTTAAAGAAAAACATAGATGGTGACATTAACCACCTGAGAAAGGAAGCTGCAGCGGTAATAAAAGAGTATATGGAAAAAAGTCACCAGATGAAGCCAAAGCTGTTTGATTTGATAGGAGTAATGCCTGAGTTTGAGCGAGTCCATCCGTACGGTGTCGGTTCTTCTGTCGTCGGTGTTTTGAACTCATCAGGTAAAGGCATCAGCGGGCTTGAGCTTTATCTTGAGAAACACAAAATCATCCTCGGTGATAAAATTATAATTCCAGCCTTAAAGGACGCCAGAGGAAATCTATACGTTAACGATCCAGACGCACTCTTTTTATCATACAAAAAGGGAAATAACGTGGTTCTTACTATTGATGCCAACATCCAGTACATAGTAGAAAAAATCATTAAAAAATATGCAAAAAAGTGGCATCCAAACTTCATAAATGTTGTAGTAATGAACCCTAAAACCGGTGACATCATTGCGGCTGCATCATATCCATTCTACAAGTACGGAACAAAACGGGGTAAACACTTTATATCAGAAATAAATCCCCGCTTCATAAGTGCCCCTTACGAACCCGGTTCTGTAATAAAACCATTCGTTCTTGCCGCAGCAATAAACGAAGGACTTGTAACACCAATGACGCCCATAAAAGTACCTGCCAATTACAGGGTTGACGATAAAGTCTTTCATAACGAATTTCACGGTGAAAACGTTACCCTGGCTGCTTGGGAAGTTATCAAGTATTCGGATAACGTTGGAATCATAAAGATAGCTCAAAAATTAGGGAAAAAGAGGTACTACAACTACTTGAAAGCCTTTGGTTTTGGCCAGAAAACAGGAGTGGAAATAGCTGGCGAATCTATTTATCCTTTGAGAAATTATAAAAAGTGGAAAAACGTAGATTTTGCCACACTTGCTTTTGGACACAACATAATGGTTAACACGCTTCAGTTAGCCACAGCCTACTGCGCCCTTGTTAACGGAGGATATCTCTATAAACCAAGAATTATCGCAAAGATCATCAACGACAAAGGCGATGTAATCAAAGACTTTCCGGCAATAAGGATAAGACAGGTTATAAAACCGTGGGTTTCTAAAGAGATGAGAAGAGTTCTGGCTACGGTTGTCGAAGGTGGAACCGGAACGAACACAAAGATGGAAAACTTCTACATAGGTGGCAAAACCGGAACCGCAATTAAATATGACCCGAGGATAAGGGCTTACAACAGGAATAAGATTACGGCAACGTTCGCCGGCGCCTTTCCACTTACAGATCCGGATTTTGTTATGGTTGTTACCGTTGATGAACCGAAAGTCCCGAAAAATAAGCTGTGGGCAAGTGACATAGCGGTTCCTGTGTTTAAAGAAATAGCTGAGAGGATTTTACTCTATGAGAGAGAAAAACCCGATAAGTACAAGTATTTCTTCGTTGGCGATAAAATGGAACGGAAACCTATTAATCAGGATTTCCCATATAAGAAAGGTTATCGTAAAATAGACAGGTAATTTTTTGAGCGGGAGTAGAGAGATGATAGAGATAAGACTGCCTGACGGTAGCGTAATGGAAGTTGAAGAAGGTGTAACGGTAAAGGAAATTGCGGGCAAAATTGCTAAAAGTCTTGAAAAGAATGCAGTTGGAGCTGTTTTTAACGGCGAATTGATAGATACATTAACACCCATAAAGGTGAGCGGTGACATAAAAATAATAACTTCTAAAGATGAAGAATCCCTTCACATTTTAAGACACAGTGCGTCACATGTTCTTGCGAAGGCAGTAAAGAAAATTTACGGAGACGACAGCGTTAAACTTGCAATAGGTCCTTCAACAGAAGAAGGCTTTTACTACGATTTTGACCTTCCTGAAACAATCTCTGAAGAGGACCTTGGAAAGATAGAAGAAGAAATGGCTAAAATCATTAAAGAAAAAGAGCCTTTTAAGAGAGAGGTTGTTTCAAGAGAAAAAGCTTTAGAACTATTTAAGAATGAACCTTACAAGATTGAACTCATAAATGAACTTCCTGAAGATGCCGAAATTACCATTTACTGGCTCGGTGAGGATTTCTACGATCTCTGCCGCGGTCCTCATGTTGAACATGCTGGAATGATAAAAGCTTTCAAACTTCTTTCCTTAGCTGGCGCTTACTGGCGTGGCGATTCACGCAATAAGATGCTTCAGCGTATTTATGGTACAGCTTTCTGGAAAAAAAGCCAGCTTGATGATTATCTTCACAGACTTGAAGAAGCCAAAAAGAGAGACCACAGAATTTTAGGAAAGCAACTTGACCTCTTTTCAATTCACGAAGAGGCAGGACCTGGACTGGTTTTCTGGCACCCTAACGGTGCAATACTGCGCCAGACCATAGAAGCCTGGGCTGAAGAGGAACACAGAAAGCGCGGATACGAGAGAGTTTACACACCCCATCTTATGAAGGCCGAACTGTGGAAAACATCCGGTCACTATGATTTTTACAAGGAAAACATGTTCTTTGTTCCCGTGGTGGAACATGATGAGGATGAAAAACTTGGAAACGAAGAAATTCCTCTAACGCCTGAAGAGATAGAAAGGGCAAATTGGTATGCAGTAAAGCCCATGAACTGTCCGGCACATATACTCATATACAAGTCACAACCAAGGTCTTACAGAGACCTTCCTATAAGGTATTTTGAGTTTGGTACGGTTTACAGGTACGAAAAGAGCGGTTCCCTTCACGGTCTTCTGAGGGTTAGAGGTTTCACACAGGACGATGGTCACATATTCTGCCGCCCTGATCAGCTTAAAGAGGAGATCCAATCAGTCCTTGATTACGTCATGGAACTTCTCTCAACATTTAAGCTTGACTATGTCATAAACATAGGAACAAAGCCAGAAAAGTACATCGGTACAGACGAGCAGTGGGAACACGCAACAAACAGCCTTATAGAAGCTTTGAGAGAGAGAGGTTTTGACTACAACATCGTTGAAGGAGACGGCGCCTTCTACGGTCCAAAAATAGATATAGCCGTTCTTGACGCCATAGGTAGAAAGTGGGACGGCCCTACAATTCAAGTTGACTTTAACCTTCCGGAAAGGTTTGACGTCCACTACGTTGATAGAGACGGTGAGAAAAAGCGTCCCGTTCTTGTTCACAGGGCTATTATGGGAAGCGTGGAAAGGTTTATTGGTCTTCTTATAGAACACTATGCAGGACTTTTCCCGCTCTGGCTTGCACCTGTTCAGGCAGTCATTATTCCTGTAAGTGACAAGTACATAGATTATGCTGACGAGGTTTACAAAAAGCTTAAAAAAGCAGGAATAAGGGTGAAACTTGACGATGAAAGTGGAAAGGTAGGATTCAAGATAAGAAAGGCTGAAGTTCAGAAGATCCCTTACATGCTCATTGTCGGACAGAAAGAACGAGAAAGCAACACTGTTTCTGTCAGAAGTAAAAAAGAGGGTGACATCGGTTCAATGCCCCTTGATAAACTCGTTGACAGGCTAAAATTTGAGATAGAAAACAAAATTTGAAGGAGGGAGCCATAAGTAAGAAAGCAGAAAAAACAAGGGTAAACGAGGCTATCAGAGCAAGAGAGGTTCTCGTTATCGGTGCTGACGGAGAAAAGCTTGGAGTCATGCCAACTCTTAAAGCACTTCAACTTGCAAAGGAACAGGGACTTGATCTTGTCGAAGTGGCACCAAACGCAAAGCCGCCGGTTTGCAGGATTATGGACTACGGTAAATACAAGTATCAGCAGCAGAAGAAGGCACAGGAAGCGAAAAAGAAACAGAAAACCATAGAAGTTAAAGAGGTTAAGCTCAGACCGAGAACAGATGAGCATGATATAAACGTCCGTATAAAACAGACGCGGCGTTTCCTTGAAAAGGGTAACAAGGTAAAAGTTGTCATCATGTTTAGAGGAAGGGAACAGGCTCACCTTGAGCTTGGATACGCCCAGCTTGATAAGATTTACAAAGCTGTTGAAGACCTTGCCCAGATAGAAAGGAAGCCGAAGAAAGAAGGTAGAGACATGTTCATGATACTTGCACCTAAGAAAGATAAAAAATAATCACCCCTTTTACTTTTACAGCCGGCGTGCGCCGGCTTTGTTCTATGGAGATGGTATGCTGCGGCTAAGACATCTAAACCTTGAAGGATTTCTCTCCCATAAAAATACGGATCTTCCCTTTGAGGACACGTCTTACATCATTATCGGGTCTAACGCTTCCGGTAAGACAAGCATCCTTCGCGGCATTTTCTTCGGCCTCTTCGGCGAGGATATCGTTTTTGGAAGGAGAAATCTGCTCAACCTTGTAAACAGAGAAAAATCTTCTGCAAAGATCACTCTTTCATTTTTAACCGGCGGCAGAGAGTACACCGTAGTCAGGAAGATTACACCAAAAGGCGCTCAGTCTGTTGAGCTTTTCAGGGACGGAAACAAACTTGCCATGGGCGTTAAGGTTTGTGAAGAGGTTTTAAGAAAAGAGTTAGGCCTTGAACCAGAAATTTTTAAAAATACCGTTTACGTTCCTCAGGGAGAACTTGTTACGTTTCTTGAAGGAACACCAAAGGCAAGGAGAGAAATCCTTAACCGCCTCTTCGGCTTAGAGGAAATAGCCAAAAAGCACGAAACCATAAAAGCTTTTGCAAAACAGATCGAGGTTGAATTCAGCAAGTTTGAATTTCAGCTTCAGCAACTTGAAAACCTGCAGAAAAAGATAATCTCTATTGAAGAGGAAATAAAAGAGCTCGAACGTCAGATAGCAGAAGAAGAAAAAGAAACAATTGAAATGAAAAACCTCCTCTCTCAGCAGCAAAAGGTATTAAAAAGTTTTGAAGAGAAAAAGAGCAGAGTTGAAGCAGTTGAAAAGGAAAAAAGGATATATCAGGAACAGCTTCAAAAGGTCATTTCTGAAATAGAAAAGAAGAAAAAGAAACTGTCCGTTATGGAAGTAGAGGAAAAGAAACTCCCTATGCTAAAGGAAAAGGTGAAACTGCTTCCGGTTCTAAAAGAGATTGAAGATAAAGTATCACAGTTAAAACTTCTGATTGAAAAGAAAAAGAACCTTGAGGAAGGGAAAAAGAGATTTGAGCTTTTAAAGAGGGAATTTTCAAAGAAAAAAGAACGTTTAAAAATGGTTGAAAGGGAGCTTTCTGAAGCTGCTTTAAAACTTAAAGAAGCAGAAAATGTTTACAAGCAAAAAGTTAATATTTACGAATCCTTAAAAATTTCAAAATCTAAACATGAAAGTCTAAGTGAGAAGTTGTCCTATCTTAAAAAAGAGATAGAAAAGAGAGAAGAGAGATTCAAAAAACTGCCGGCTGTTGATTTAGAGAGTTTAAAAGGACTGATTTCGGAAACTGACAGGGAAATTTCGTCTGTTGAAAAACAGATAGCAGAAACAGAATCACTTATAAAAATGCACAGGGAACGTCTTGAAAAACTTGAAAGTAAAAATATTAACACCTGTCCTATTTGTGGAAGCAAACTTACAGCAGATAAAATAAAAAATCTCATTTCAGAGTCTTCCTCTTTTATAGAAAAGCATAAAGGTACAGTAAAAACACTGCAGAACAAATTAAAGAATCTCAAACTTAAGAAAAAAAGAGAGGAAGAAAATCTAAAAGAGGCAATAGTTTCGCTGAAAGAGAGAGAAAACCTTGAGAAAGAACTTATATCTCTAAAAGAAGAGAGAGATGCTGTTCAAAAAGAACTTGCCAGCCTGAAATTTTCTTATGAAACTTTTGAATCCATTGAAAAAGAAGTTGAATCAATGAAAGAGACAGTTCTATCTTTAAAAAGCTTCATTTCCTCTTTAAACGGTGAAATGTCCCGCCTTAAACCTGAAATAGAAAATATAGAGGAAGAGTTAAAATCCTTTGATGCTGACCAGGTTGCTAAAAACATAGGTGCGGTTGACGAAAGAACAGCAAACCTTAAAGCTTCCATTTCAGAACTAAAAAGTAGATTTAATATAGATGTTAAAAGCGGCAAGGAATTAAAAAAGGCAATAGAAGAGATTGAAGCAAACAGAAGAGAAATAGAGAGAATAACCGCCTACCTTGAAGCCCGACCGGAAATAGAGCAGGAAATAGAACTTCTCTCTAAAGAACTTGAAACTTTAAAAGAAAAGTTGAAAAACTGTGAAGAAAAGATAAAGGACATCGGCTACGACGAAAGAGAACATGAAACGATCAAAAAAACAGTGGAAGATAGCGAAGAAAAACTTTCAGAAGCCTTAAAAGCTTTAAATCAAAAGAGAGGAACTTTAATGGAGAAAAGAGAAACACTCGCAGCGACAAAAAAAGAGATAGAAGAACTCCTTCAGGTAAAGGATAGAATAAAGGTTTTAAAGAGCGCTTACGACGTTATAAAACAGGTAGAAGCTGGATTTCACCCTTCCACGGGATTTGTGACAGAACTAAGGCAACAACTTCTTCCGGAAATAGCCAGCATCTGCAAAAACATATTTTCTGAATTTAACTTCGACTTTAGTGAAATAACAATAAGTGAAGATTTAACGGTAGAATTTGGTATTCCGGGACAGGGTGTTGTTACTCTTGATCAACTCTCTGGAGGACAAAAAGTTGCCTTTGCCCTTGCCCTTCGGTTTGCCCTGGCAAGGAAATTCATGTCAAAGTTTGAACTGCTTATACTTGATGAACCTACGATTCACCTTGACGATGAAAGAAAGAGAGAGCTTGCCGACATACTGCTTGATTTAAAAGGAAAAATTCCACAGATGGTTGTTGTAACACACGATCCGGAACTTGAAATTGCAGGTGATAAAATTATACGTGTTGAAAAGACAGCAAACGGTTCAACAATAAAACTTGCAGAAGGTGAGTGATGACAAAGAAGAGCAAGATAAAAACAGCCATACAGGTTTTTTCCATTATTCTGTTGGTGCGGGATGCCATGATTTTCTACAAGAAAAACAAGAAATCAATACAGACAATATACAAAGCCGGTAAGAAACTTCTTCAGAAGAAGAGAACATAACCTTTGAAAAGAGGGGGACATTCCCCCCTCCAAATTAGAATCTCACGTTCATCGTAATTTCGCCTTTTGTTCCGGTTGCATCTACATTTGTTAAAGTGTAGGACTTGTCAGGCATAATCACGTGAACGCCGGCTAAGAAGGAAACATTCTGTATATATATAAAGCGGTAAATTTTTTCCGGAGAAAGAAATAACCGTTTATTATAAAGTGATAGATAGAGAAGTCATTGTTCTAATTGTTATAGCACGGCATGGAAAGTTTTCTAGAACAGAAGAAAAAATATTAGATTTGAATATGACGAAAAAAGAGACTTACTGTATATACGCTTTGGGAACCGGGAACAAAAGTATTCAAAACTTTTGCCGTTACACCTGGAGTTTGCGTTGACGTGGGTGAAAAGATAGAATTTACCTTCCCGGCATTGTCGGTAAAGAAAGCAGCCGGCCAATGAAAGCAAACGAATCTCACATGCAGTGCTTTACTAAATTCCTTTCTGAACTATTCTCTCGTCATTCTGAGCGTCAGCGAAAAATCCGTCGTGAAGGATTTTCCTCACCCCATGAACAATTTCCACTCAGGTAATATATTTAATAACGTAATTATTTATCAGAACTTGATTAAGGAGTTAAAATATAATGCTAACAACGGAAAGAAAAGTTAGGTTGACGGATAAAGAAATTACGAAGATAAAGGAAGCTATTTTATCTGTGGATCCCACCGCCGAAATTATCCTTTTTGGCAGTAGAACGGATTTGAGTAAAAGGGGAGGTGATATAGATATTCTTGTTATCTCTTCAAAGATTGACTACAAAGATAGAAGAAGAATAAGAGTTAATCTCTTTAAAGAATTGGGTGACAGGAAAATAGACCTGATCATTACCCCTGATCCTTCTAAAGATGTTTTTACGAAACTTGCTTACAAGTACGGAGTTAAATTGTGAACATTGAAGAGAGAAAAGAGGTATTTTGTCAAAACTTGAAGCTTCTCAATAAGAGTATATACTGGCTGAAAAGATCCATTCAGAGAGTTAAGGCTGCCGGAAATTTCGAGAATCCTTCAGAAGAGCAACTTGAGATAATAGAAGCATTAATGAATAGATACTCCAGAGCGGTTGACATACTTATCAGCAAGGTATTGAGAAGCCTGGATTATCTGGAACTTGAGGAAATCAATAGAAAACTTGATATCGTAATAAGAGCCGAAAAAAGGGGGTTCGTGGAGGATTACAACATTCTTATAGAGATGAAAGATTTGAGAAATGAACTTGCACATGAATATCTGGAAGAGCGTTTGAGGGACAGATTGGAGGAGGTAATAGAAAAGAGTAAAAAATTGTTTGAAGTGGCGGATGAGATAAACCGCTATGTTCGGAAGTTGAAATATTGTGAGTGAATGTAATACTTGGTTGAAAAGATTACTGAATTATGAAGATCAAATTAAAGGAAGCAGTATGTGCAGTTGTTGTAACCCACAACAGGAAAAACCTTTTAATGGAATGTTTAGAAGTATCGCTATTATGATATGGACAATGTAGTTAAAAGTGCATTAGAAGTTTTGAGGAAAAGGTAAAATGAGAATAAAATTTTCTCGGCATGCAAAACGGCGGGCTAAACTATATAGACTTTCTCTGTTAGCTATTGAAAATGTTCTAAAAAAGGAAAATTTATCTCTTGGAAAACATGAAATTGTAGAAGAGATGGAAGGACATAAATTTCCAATAAAAATTGTAGTTAGCGTGGAAGAGGATACAGTAATAGTGATTACTGCTTATCCTTTAAAAAGGAGGAAAAAGAAGAGATGAAAGTTTATTATGACAAAGAGGTAGATGCACTTTACATCAAACTAAGTAATGAAAAGCCGGATGGAGTGATAGAAATTATAGAAGGAGTAAATCTTGATACTACACCAAATGGTAAGATAGTGGGAATAGAGATTTTAGATGCTTCTAAGAAAATAGATTTGAAAACAATTCTAAATTACTCTTTAGCTATAAATGAAAAAGACCTGGCGAAAATTTTTTGATAAATAGAAGGTTAGTTAGGATTAGAGGTAAATGGCTGAAGGCATGAGGCTGAAGAAGGTGAACTGTGAATGGTAAACAATGGAAGGTAGAAGGGCTGAAGGTGTAAGGCGAGGGAATTTTTATGCGAGTGAAACAAAGTAACGCCTTTAAAGGATTGCCTCAAGAGGCAATAGATATAATTTCTCTTTTGAGAAAAAATAAGGCGTATATAAAATCTAAATTTCACGTAAAAAAATTGGCATTTTTGGTTCATTCTTTTAAGGTTATAGAAAGTGCGAGTAGCCAGTCGGTAGAAAGATAATGTGAACCGTGAATGATGAGCTGTGAAACGGGAGCAGAGATGTTTGATGAAAAGACGAGAAATAGCTTTAGGAAATAAAGTGACCTCACTGCAGTCATTCTGAGCACTTCTTTTCTGTCATTCTGAGCGCAAGCGAAGAATCTCTCACACGAACCCAGCGAAGAATCTTATAGATCCTTCGGACTCTGTCCTCAGGATGACGCAAAACAAAAAGTCATTCTGAGGCGCCCCGCGCCGAAGAATCTCTCCCTTACTCCCTTAAATTTTATAAGCCTTTAAATTAGAGATAGATTAAAAAGCGATTGAATCAACCGAAAATAAGTTGCTAAAATTGCTGAAAATCAAATTTTGTGAGGGGAAAAATGCAGGTATTTGATGTTAAAACAATGACAGTATTTCCGTATGAAGAACGGAGCAAGAATGTATTTTACCGAAGTTAACCAGTTTGTTATAATACACTTTACAGGTTTTGAGCGGTAGCGCAGACTTTTCATTTGATAGTTATAATTTGGGTAAATTTCGAAGTAATGCTTATGAAAGTTTGCGTTTCCTTAATTTCTAGGAGAGCGTGTTGTGATTAAAGATAATGAAATTTTAGACAGTTCCCGTCTAAAATTAGAAACAATAAAAGATTTGGAGAATTTCCTGAGAAAATTTTTTAAAAACGAGAAAGTAGGAATATATCTATTTGGTTCACGTGCAAGGGGAGATAATGCTCCTTTTTCAGATGTTGATATCGGATTTATAGCGGATAAAGATATATCAGATAAACTAATCATGCTAAAAGAAATTCTGGAAGAAAGCAATTTCCCCTATAAAGTCGATTTAGTGGATCTGTCTTCAAGCAGGGAACTTCTAAAAGTTGTCTTAAGAGAGGGTAAAAAATGGCTTTAGAAAAGCTTGTAGAAGATTTTGAAAAAGCTTTAGAAAGGCTGAGAGAAGCTTACTTGAGAACGAAAAATTCAGATAAAAATGATTACTATTTTTTTAGAGATAGTGCCGTTCAGAGGTTTGAATTCACTGTTGAAATCTTCTGGAAGTGCATTAAATCTTACTTAAGAGAGATTGAAGGAATTGAATGTAGAAGCCCTAAATCTTGCATAAGGGAGTTTTTCTCTGCAGGTCACTTGAACGAAGAGGAAACAATTCTTCTCCTTAAAATGATAGATGACAGAAATTTAACTTCCCATACGTATAGAGAAGAAGTAGCTGAACGGCTATTTTCAAAACTTGAGAAGTACATAATTCAACTGGAAAAGGTGCTTTTAGATTTACGAAGACATGTGAAGGACAAAGAATGATAATGAAATGAAGATTTTTCTAAAATGTACATAATCATCCTCAACTACAGCGATTGAGTGTCTGGAGAGTGCAAAGGAGCATATTACGAGAGAGGAATCCACTTTTCAGAGTTAACCAGTTTGTTATAATACACCTTAGAAGTTTTGAGCGGTAGCCTCGGATTTTTATTGGAAAATTAGAATGGAATCATAGTTGCTGCTTAAAACGGTCATCTTTCCCGTCATCCTGAGGTGCCCTTCCTGTCATTCTGAGCCCTTCTCCCTTTCCGTCATTCTGAGCCCTTTTTCTGTCATTCTGAGCGAAGCGAAGAATCTCATAGATCCTTCGGACTCTGTCCTCAGGATGACACAAAACAAAAAGTCATTCTGAGGCGCCCTGCGCCGAAGAATCTCAACAAACCTTTAAAGTTTCACCATCAGAATGACAAAAGAAAATGTCGTCCTAAGCACCTCTCCCCGTCATTCTGAGCGCCCATTCCTGTCATTCTGAGCGCAAGCGAAGAATCTCTTTCATCAACGAAAACAGACATGCTAAAATACGCTCACCACACAACAGACCCATAGGAAAACAGATGATAACAAGACTCAAACGCAAACTCCAAAGTAAACTAAATTCAGATATCCACTTCGCCGAACTGGTAAAGGGTGCAGGTACAGCTTTTGGATTTAGGATTCTTGGAATAGTTTTTGGTTATCTTTTTACCCTGCTTGTTACGAGAACTTTAAGTGCCAGGGCGTGGGGGATTTTTGCCCTGTGCCTTGTTGTTCTTCAAATCTCATCTGTTGTCGGTCGTCTTGGAATGGATACAGCCCTTTTAAGATTCACGGCGGAATATACAGCAAAAGAAAGACCAGACATTTTAAAAGGCATTTACAAAAAGGCTTTAACGCTTGTAATTCCTTTTTCAATAATGGTTGCTGTTTCTGTCTATTTTATATCGCCTGTTCTGGCGTCAGCTGTTTTCAAAAAACCTTACCTTACACCTTACTTTCACATAATTTCCTTTGCTATAGTACCATTTGTTCTTCTATGGATTCACAGGGAAAGTATAAGAGGACTGAAAAAAATAAAACAGTATATGCTTTTACAGCAAACTGGTATATCCGGAATAGCTCTTATACTTTTTACTGCTGGAATATATCTGATCGGCAGAAATGTTGAACTGCCAATATTTTCATATGTAACCGCAATTGTAGTTTTATCTATTATTGCATTTCTAATGTGGAAAAAGTACTTATATTATTTCTGTTATTCTAAGTTGCTTCACGCCGGAGAATCTCCAGTTCCGTGTCATTCTGAGCGAAGCGAAGAATCTCCCCACCCTCTACGTCATTCTGAGGCATCCTGCGCCGAAGAATTTCTATTCTCATACAAGGCCTTACTTTCTGTTTCTATTCCCATGCTTTTATCAAGTTCTTTAGCTTTGATTATGGGTTGGACAGATACTGTAATGCTCGGAATGTTTAGAAGTGCTCAGGAAGTTGGCGTTTATAACGTTGCACTTAGAGTTTCAATGATAACAAGCATTACACTAATGGCAATAAATACCATTGCAGCTCCAAAATTTGCTGAATTCTGGGGAAAGGGAGACATAAAAGGTCTTGCAAAGGTTGCTCAGCAGTCAACGAAGTTAATATTCTGGACTTCTTTCCCGATATTGCTGTTATTTTTAATTTTTCCAAAGCCTATACTTGGGATATTTGGAGAAGAGTTTAAAGCAGGAGCTGTAGCCTTGATGATTTTGACAATTGGACAATTTGTAAATGTTACTACTGGTTCGGTAGGGTATCTTCTTAATATGACGTCTTATGAGAAGATTATATTTGGAATATGGACTATTAGTGCAGTAATAGTAGTATTAGCAAACCTTATTTTAGTTCCTTTTTATGGAATAAATGGAGCTGCTTTTTCCACTTTACTTTCTCATATCTGGTCGAGTTTGGCTGCTTTAATTTTTGTTAGAAGAAAACTGGGTTTTTGGAACTTGCCTTATGTAGTGAGGAGGAAGAATTGTTGAAATTAGCCATTTTTAAACCCCACAGAATGCCTCTTAGTATAGCAAACTATATAGATAACGTTTTAGAAAATTTTCCTGAATATGTTAAATTTTACTTCTTTTTTACTAAAGAAGAAATAAGAAATTTGAGAGATGAAGTAGATATTTATTGGTTTCCGAACTGTGCAGGTGGTAGCTTTCCTTCTGTAAGACTTTTGACTTTAATAGAAGATGAAAAGGTAGTTGTAACATTACATGGAGCTGCTCCCTTTACTGTGAGTCCGAGGATTTACTATCCAACTGTGAAATCTTTGATAAAAGGGGAACTTTACAAATGGATGCATTTTATGAAGTGGCAGATTTATAAGGATAGAATTTCTAAAATAATAACCGTTTCTAACTATGCTAAAGAGGAGATATGTAGTAAGTTGCTTTTACCGAAAGATAAAGTTTGTCCTATATATCATGGAGTGAACTTGAATATTTTTAACGAATATGGATCAATGCTGGGGCAAGGCGATTATTTCCTCCATGTGTCTCAATATCAGCCTAAAAAAAATGTAGATAGAATTATAGAAGCTTATATTAAAATTCCAGAACCTAAAGCTAAGTTTGTGTTGGTGCTTCCTGGTTATAAGAAAGAGATTAAGAATGAAAATATAGTGCTTATAAAAGCACCTAAAACTCACGGGGAACTTGCAGTTCTTTATCGTAATGCGATTGCTTTTGTATTTCCTTCTTTGCATGAAAGTTTTGGTATGTCTATTCTTGAGGCTATGGCTTGCGGATGTCCTGTAATAACCTCAAATATATCGGCTTGTGCTGAAATTGCGGGAAATGCCGCTTTGCTTGTTAATCCGTATTCTATAGGAGAGATATCAAATGCTATGCGGAGGTTAATGGAAGATAGTCAACTAAGGAAAGACTTATCTGAAAGAGGTATAAAAAGAGCTAAGAAATTTACTTGGAAAGAAAGTGCGATGAACCATTTGAAAGTTTTTGAAGGAATACTAAAGGGGATTAAGTAATGAGAAGACCACTTGTTATAATCATTGGCATGCATAGATCTGGAACTTCCATGCTTTCCCGTATTCTTGGAAAACTTGGGATATTTATGGGGTGGAAAAAGGAACAAAATAATGAAGCCTTATTTTTTCTAAGATTCAATGATTGGGTTCTAAAACAAGCACATGCTTCATGGGATAATCCTTACAATTACACACTGGCAGGGCCGGATTTTAGAGAGTTAATGACAGAACTCGCCAATAAGTATATAAAAAGTATAAGAAGAGTACAGTACCTGGGATTTCCTGACTTCTTTAAATACAGAAGTTTAAAAGAACTGGATTTCCCGTGGGGATGGAAAGATCCGAGAAATACATTTACTCTTGATATATGGTTGAAAGTCTTTCCTAATGCAAAAATTATTCATATATACCGTAATCCTATAGATGTTGCAGAAAGTTTGAGAAAAAGGACCTTAAAATATAGGAAAAATTTTGAATGGAATTTTAAAAAAAATGTCAAGTTATTATTAACAAGGGGATATATAGGATATGGAAATTCCGTTAGAGTGGAAAATATTTTGGAAGGAATTAAGCTCTGAAAAGAATATGTGTCTCATGTCTTTAAATTAGAACAAGACTATGATTTAGAGATTTTGCATGTAAAATATGAAGAATTTTTGGGGAATCCTGTTGAGAATATAAAAAGCATTCTAAATGAAATAAATTTGAGCTTTACAGAAGAAGAGATAAAGATGGCAGTAGGTGATATTAATCCTAACAGAAAATATGCTTTTCTTTCCGATAAGAATTTAGTTAAAATTTATGAAAATATTAAAGAAGATTAGCTATTGTGTAAGTTGGGTTATAATGAATTGGAGATTTGATTGTTTGATATACTTATAATCGGTTTATACGATAACTCTAGACTACAACGTCTGGTCAGATACAATTGGATGGTTAGAGGATGTGAGGATGTAAGGAATGAGATTCATAGGCAATAACTTTATAAAGCGCTATATTAAATTAAATAAGGTATAGAAATATGTCCAAAAATGAAGGTTCTGTAGATCAAAAGAGAAAGGTTATAAAGACGATATGCTAAGGCTTAGCTTGATAAAATTGTATTTTATAGGTGATAGCATAAAATTTAGAAGTGCCAATGGTAATTTCGACTATGATATGTGGTCTCCTTTAAATTTAAATGTTCCTAGATGAGCTATAACATATGATTGGTGGTTGGCTTTGGTTGCATCTGCTTTTGCGAATACTTCTTATGTGGAAGAATCACTAATCTTATATAGGCAACATGGGACCAATGATGCGGGAGCCAGAAGGTGGAATCTTAAGTTTATCCTGGGTAGAATTATATACGAAAGATATGTTCTTCAATCTTTACAGAAAATCTTTGTACAAGCTGAAGATTTCAGAAAAAAATATAAAAATATTTTAGATACTGAAGTGTTAAAGATTCTAGATGTTTTTTTATTTATACCGAAATTGATTACATTTTTGGGCTTAAAATAATTTCAAAATGTAGGTTTTTTAAAACCGGTCTTCTTAGGAATATAGCTGTTGGAGGAGCTTTGAGGTATGTTTAGCATTCTGAATCCGTTTGTCTTATTTGTTCTTGTATGGCTATTGATGTTAATAACCTACTTTTTGCAGATTTCGTGTTTTATGGTGCCCAAGTATACCTTACTTTTTCTTGTGTTTTTTATCTCAGTATTATGTTTTTTATTTGGGTATCTTTTTTGCCGTATAATTTTTGAAATTTCTGATTTTAATATATGTAGAAATTTGATTAAGTCTCAAAGTGGCAAAGTGAGAGTTAATAGATTAATTGTTTCTTCGATCAAATTAAGATTAGTTTATATTATATTATTTATAATTATATTTCTAATAGTTTTTTTGAATTTTATAATGTTTAGAAATCCTCCAATATTAGGATTTTTTGGAAAAAGAGTAGCTTTTAATTAC